>CATXZX010000039.1 GCA_958404085.1 uncultured Prevotellaceae bacterium
ATACTTCTGGAGGACGTGAGTGCCGGCATCGGGAAAGGACGCCTGACAGCCCTCATCGGACGCAACGGAACCGGAAAATCGACCCTGCTCCGCGCCATAGCCGGGCTCAACCGCCGTTATTCGGGCACCATCGTGCTGGACGGAAACGACCTGGCCGACCTGCGCCCGCAGGAAACAGCCCGCACCCTGGCATTCGTCACGACCGAGCGGACACGCATCGCGAACCTGCGCTGCGAGGATGTAGTAGCCATCGGACGGGCTCCCTACACGAACTGGATAGGACGAATGCAACCGGCCGACCGCGAAATCGTGGCCCGCTCGTTGGCTCGGGTCGGCATGGAGACTTATGCGCGGCGGACGTTAGACAAGATGAGCGACGGGGAATGTCAGCGCGTCATGATAGCCCGTGCGCTGGCACAGGACACCCCCATCATCCTGCTCGACGAGCCGACTTCGTTCCTCGACATGCCCAACCGTTACGAGCTATGCACACTGCTGGCACGCCTGGCCCATGAAGAAAACAAATGTATCCTGTTCTCGACACACGAACTCGACATCGCCCTGTCCTTGGCAGACAACATCGCACTCATCGAGCCTCCGCATTTCCACTGCCTGCCGACAGCGGAAATGCGCCGCAGCGGACACATCGAAAAACTATTCCGCAATGATTACGTGACGTTCGACGCCTCGACAGGAACGGTCGACCTGAAAACAACCGCCTCCCCTGCACACCGATGAAACAGACTACCGTAACCGAAAACATCACGGAACGCTACCGTCAATACCTGCTTTTGGAAAAGGGACTCTCCCGACAGACAGCCGAAGCCTATCGGCAAGACTTAGACAAACTGATACAGTTTGCAGCCGAAGGACAACAACAACTACAAGACATCACGCCCGAAGAACTCCATCAGTTCCTGGCAACCTTGCACGACGTAGGCATCAGTCCGCGCTCGCAAGCCCGTATACTGTCCGGAATACGCTCGTTCTTCCAATTCATGCAACGCGAAGAACTCATCGAAAACGACCCGACCGAACTGCTCCCGTCTCCCAAAATCGGGCAACACCTTCCCGAAGTGCTGAACGTGGCCGAAATAGACGCCATCATAGCCGCAACGGCTGAGGACACGTCCATGGTACAACGCAACCGGGCCATCGTAGAAACGCTGTACAGCTGCGGACTGCGCGTCAGCGAACTCTGTAACCTGCACCTGAGCGACCTCTTCCTGGACGAAGGTTACCTGCGCGTATGGGGAAAAGGCAAAAAAGAACGGCTTGTACCTATTTCCCCACGCGCGTGTTCCGAAATAAACGACTGGCTCGAAGAACGAAACGGCATTGCATTGGCCTTGGGCCACGAAGACTATGTATTCGTCAGCGAACGGCGCGGCAAACGACTGTCGCGCATCACGGTGTTCCACATCATCCGCACACTGGCCGAACGCGCCGGCATCCGGAAAGAAGTCAGTCCGCACACCTTCCGCCATTCCTTTGCCACGCACCTGCTGGAAGGCGGCGCCAATCTCCGAGCCATCCAGACAATGCTGGGACACGAGCGCATCACGACCACGGAGATCTATACGCATCTGGACAGAAACCGCCTACGTGAGGAAATCCTGCTGCACCATCCGCGCAACATTGCCCGCAGCCAAAAAGAACGGGCCTGCAGTAAAGAAGAAAAAGAGGGATTCACGGACTGAAATGTGAGATAAGGCTCATGTGGAGGCCAAGGGAGTGTTTCTTCAACGAATTTCCGTAACTTTACATTTGCCTCCGGATTCTACGAAATACATCATCGGGCTCGACAGCAGGCACACACCGTTCTTTTCCGACTATAAAAGTGACACAACACCTGTTTTTTTCATACTTTTGCCCCACACAAAACGAACGCACGATGATACGAAAAGTCCAAACCGGCGATGCTGCCGCGATAACCGCCATATACAATGAGTACGTACTGTCCAGTACGGCCACCTTCGACACCGAGACGCAAACGGAAACCGGCATGCGCGAACGACTGGCAGCGATAAGCGCGCGTTTTCCGTACTTCGTCTACGAAGAAGATGGAGAAGTGGCCGGCTACTGCTACGCACACGAATGGAAAGCGAAAGCCGCCTACGCCCACACCCTGGAGACCACCGTCTACGTAAAGCACGGATATACAGGACGGAGCATCGGCCGAAAACTGACCGAACACCTCATTGAAGCCTGTCGGGAGCAAGGATTCGGCGTGCTGATAGCCTGTATCACAGCAGAGAACGCGGCCAGCATCCGCCTGCACGAACGGCTGGGCTTCCGCCGCATGTCGTACTTCGAAGCTGTGGGACGAAAATTCGGGCGTCTGCTCGACGTAACCGACTACGTCCTGCACCTGAATCCGTCCGGCAGTCCCCGGCAAACCCGCACCGGGCAGCCACCGGAACACAGCACGGAGATAATTGAAAAAAACACGGAGATAGTTTGAAAAAGCAGGCCCGCATTTCATACCGGAACAGCCGTAAAGCCATCCGTGCAAGGGGAAAAATGTCCCGATTTGCACAACAAATTGCCGTATGTGCAAAAGAAGCACGCATTTTTTACGGATTTTCTTGCTTATCTTAAGAATAAGCCCTATTTTTGCATCCAATTATATTTAAATTATTAACCTATAAAAGAACAATTATGTCTGAAATCGAAGCAAAAGTAAAAGCAATTATCGTTGATAAATTAGGTGTTGATGAAGCTGACGTTGTAAACGAAGCAAGTTTCTCGAATGACCTAGGTGCAGATTCTCTCGACACAGTAGAACTCATCATGGAGTTTGAGAAAGAGTTCCACATCTCCATCCCCGATGATCAGGCTGAGAAAATCGCTACCGTAGGCGACGCTATCGCATACATCGAAGCCAACGCAAAATAAATAGATTCCACCTTATTATATTATAATGGAATTAAAGAGAGTTGTAGTAACAGGTATTGGTGCCATTACCCCGATAGGAAACACGGCTGAAGAGACGTGGGAAAACATGAAGAAGGGAGTAAGCGGTGCCGGCCCCATTACTCATTTCGACGCATCCAAATTCAAGACCCAGTTTGCCTGCGAAGTAAAAAACTTCAAGGCCACTGACTACATCGACCGTAAAGAGGCCCGCAAAATGGACCTCTACGAGCAATATGCACTGGTGGCAGCCATGGAGGCCATCAAGGATTCGCAGATGGATTTGGAGTCGATGGACAAAAACCGTATCGGTGTCGTACTCGGCGTCGGTATAGGTGGTATCCACACATTCGAAGAAGAAGCCGGAAACTACGCTGTCAACGGGGCGGAAATGGGCCCGAAATACAACCCGTTCTTCATTCCGAAAATGATAGCGGACATCGCGTCGGGACAAATCTCCATCATGTATGGTTTCCATGGTCCCAACTACACGACAACTTCCGCATGCGCTTCCTCTACCAACGCCTTGGCCGACGCATTCAACCTGATTCGGCTGGGTAAGGCAAACGTCATGGTCACAGGTGGTGCCGAAGCAGCCATCTGGCCGGCCGGAGTGGGTGGCTTTACGGCCATGCACGCACTGTCGACGCGCAACGACGACCCTGAACACGCATCGCGCCCGTTCAGCGCCTCGCGCGACGGTTTCATCATGGGCGAAGGTGCCGGTTGCCTGATATTGGAAGAACTGGAACATGCCAAAGCACGCGGTGCGAAAATCTATGCTGAAGTGGCTGGAGTCGGCATGTCTGCCGACGCACACCACATCACGGCATCGCACCCCGAAGGACTCGGCGCACACCTGGTCATGTCGAACGCGCTGGAAGACGCCGGCATGCAACCCGAAGACATCGACTACATCAACGTACACGGTACGTCGACACCGGTAGGCGACATCTCGGAAGCAAAAGCTATCCTGAAACTCTTCGGCGAACATGCGTATAAGCTGAACATCAGTTCCACAAAATCCATGACCGGACACCTGCTGGGTGCGGCCGGAGCGGTGGAAGCCATGGCCAGTATACTGGCTGTCCGCGACGACATCGTTCCTCCGACAATCAACCACGTAGAAGGCGACAACGACCCCGAAATCGATTACAACCTGAACTTCACGTTCAACGAGGCCCAGAAACGTACGGTACGTGCAGCCCTGAGCAACACATTCGGCTTCGGCGGACACAATGCGTGCGTGATTGTTAAAAAATACGCAGAATAACCAGGTATCGACATGATACATATCCTTGACAGCATAAAGCTACGGTTCCGCAAGGAACGTCGGCTTTATGCTGATTTATTCAGTATCTTAGGATTCTATCCCCACAACATTTCCCTCTACAAGCAGGCCCTGGCACACAGTTCCGTACGCGAGAAAGGCGACAACGGAAAAACCATTAACAACGAACGGCTGGAGTTCTTGGGCGATGCCATTATCGAAGCGGTAGTAAGCGACGTGGTGTTTCACCGCTACCAAAAAAAACGCGAAGGATTCCTCACGACAACACGCAGCAAGGTCGTACAGCGCGAAACGCTCAACAAACTGGCCATAGACCTGAACCTCGACAAAATGATTCACACGGCCATGAGCAGCGAGGAACAACATCATTCGTCCATGGCCGGCAACGCATTCGAAGCCCTCATCGGAGCTATTTATCTGGACCGCGGATATGCTGCCTGCCAGTGGTTTATCCGCAACCGTATCTTCAACCGGCACATCAACCTGGACGCCTTGGCGCACAAGGAGACGAACTTCAAAAGCAAAATCATAGAGTGGAGCCAGAAATACCACGTCAAATTAGAATTTACCATTCCCGCCATCGAAAAAGAAGGTACGGACTGTCCGGTATTCTACGCGGAAGTATACATCGAAGGACTGAAAATAAGTGAAGCGAAGGGCCTTTCGAAAAAAGAAAGCCACCAACAGGCCGCTAAAGAAGCCTTGCAGCGACTGAGATGCGAACCGCAACTCGTCCGGGAACTGCTGAAACGCAAAAAGCAGACGAAAAAGGTAAAACAGGAAACTGCGGAGGTTAATGCGGAAAACAAGGTAACAGCCACGGTAGACAATACAAAGGGTGGGAAAAACGAAAACGAAACACCCCGTAAGCCCCGCAGAAGAAAAAGCCGGGGCGCCGTGCGGCAACCCGAGGCAGAAATCGTGACGGCAAGCGACGACAAAGCAAAAGAAGAGGCTATCCGCAAGGAAAACATCATCCGGACAGCCGAAGAAGCAGCCTTCATGCAGGAGCGAATCGGTTAAAAAAACTATTTGTTAGGTAGAATCGAAACTTTCTGCTAACTTTGCGCAAATTATCTGTTACTTTTTGTGTAAAGTGATGAGCTTAACTTCATTCATTCGTCCCGTCTTTGCAAAACGCCAGCACAAACTGGAACAACACTGGACACGGGCCAAAGAACTGCAATGCGCTGTCCTTGAGAAATTAATATGCCGTGCTGCCGATACGGAATGGGGGCACATGTACCAATACGACCGTATCCGGTCTTATGATGAGTTTACGCACGTTCCCATCAATACGTACGAAGAACTGAAAGGCTACATCGACCGCATGCGCCACGGAGAACGCGACATCCTGTGGCCGGGAACAGTACGCTGGTACGCAAAATCGTCGGGAACCACGAATGACAAAAGTAAATTTATCCCCGTCAGCCGCGAAGGACTACAGGATATTCACTACGCGGGAGGTACCGACGCTGTAGCCTTCTACCTGAAAAATTATCCCAAAAGCCGGCTTTTCGACGGCCGGGCCCTGATTTTAGGAGGCAGCCACGCACCGAACTACAATACGGCCGGCAGTTTGGTCGGAGACTTGAGTGCCATTCTGATAGAAAACATTAATCCGCTGGTCAACATCGTGCGCGTACCTAAAAAGAAGACGGCCTTGCTGGCCGACTTCGAGGAAAAACGCGACCGCATAGCCCGCGAAGCCATCAACAAGCACGTGACGAACCTCAGCGGCGTTCCGTCGTGGATGCTTTCGGTCATCAATCGCGTCCTGGAGCTTTCGGGAAAACAATATCTGGACGAAGTATGGCCCGACCTCGAAGTATTTTTCCACGGCGGAGTAGCTTTTACGCCCTATCGCGAACAATACAAGCAACTTATCCGCAATCCGGAAATGCACTACATGGAGACGTACAACGCGAGCGAAGGTTTTTTCGGTTTGCAGGACGACCCGACAGACCCGGCCATGTTGCTGATGCTGGACTACGGCGTGTTCTACGAATTTATTCCCTTGGAGGAGGTAGGCAAGCCCAACCCGACCATCGTACCCCTGTGGGGCGTGGAAAAAGGACAGAACTATGCCATCGTCATCAGCACCTCGTGCGGATTATGGCGCTACCAAATCGGCGATACCGTACGGTTCACATCGACAAATCCCTATAAGTTCGTCATCAGCGGACGCACCAAAAGTTTTATCAATGCCTTCGGCGAGGAACTCATTGTAGACAACGCCGAAAAAGGATTGGCCGCAGCCTGTCAGGCCACAGGGGCACAAGTTCTCGACTACACGGCAGCTCCCATCTTTATGGACCAAAACGGAAAATGCAGCCACCAATGGCTTATCGAGTTTGCAAAGAAACCGGATTCAACGGAACATTTTGCGCAGGTTCTCGACACGACGTTGCAACAAGTGAACTCCGATTACGAAGCCAAACGGTACAAAAACATCACGCTCCAGCCTCCAGTGCTGGTTACGGCGCGTCCGGGGCTGTTCAACGACTGGCTGAAGAAGAAAGGGAAGCTCGGCGGACAGCACAAAGTGCCCCGCCTGAACAACTCGCGCGACATCATGGAGGACATTCTCACGCTCAACCATCCACACAACGACATGCCATGAGAAAAGACGCCCTCCGCCGTTTCAAGAAATGCCTTCCAAAAGCAAAGGACTGGTACCTGCTCCTGACAAGCGCCGTGCTGTCGGCCGTCTGGTCGTGCGCCAGTCCCGGCTCACCCAGCGGCGGACTTTACGACGAGACGCCTCCGCACGTTGTCAGCACTTCGCCAAAAGCCTACTCGCACAACCAACAAGGAAAGAAGATTTCCATTTTCTTCGACGAGTACATCAAGTTGAACAATGCGTCCGAAAAAATCATCGTATCTCCGCCCCAGCTCCAAATGCCCGAGATAAAAGCGCTCGGACGACGCATCAGCATCGAACTGAAAGACTCGCTGATTCCGGAAACTACCTATACAATCGATTTCGGCGATGCCATCGAGGACAACAACGAGGGCAATCCGATGGGAGACTACGCTTATGTTTTCTCGACAGGCGAACGGATTGACACCTTCGAGGTCTCCGGAAACATACTCGAGGCCTCCAATCTGGAACCCATCAAAGGTATTTTGGTCGGCCTGCACAGCGACACGGCACGGACAGCCATCCACGACAAACCCTTCGACCGCGTAGCACGCACAAACGGTAGCGGTCGTTTCTCCATCAAAGGCGTCGCGCCCGGGAAATACCGCATCTATGCCCTCAACGACGTAGACGGTGACTTCCGCTTCGGACAGAAAAGCGAAAAGATGGCCTACTCGGAGGAATTCATCGTACCCTCCAGCCAACCGGCCACACGTCCGGACACTCTTTGGGCCGACAGTATCCACATAGATACCATCCGGACCGTCGCCTATACGCGCTATCTGCCGGACAACGTCGTACTTCGTGCTTTTACCGAGGTACTGACGGACCGCCACCTGCTGAAGAGCGAACGACCCGCACACACTCATTTCAAACTATTCTTCACTGCGGCGGCCAAAGAAAAGCCCACCGTCGAAATTATAGGACACCCGGAAATAAAAGAACCGTTTCTCGTCGACGCCAACGCCGGAAACGATACAATCACTTACTGGATTTGCGACACGAGCCTCGTCAAAAACGACACCGTAAGCATACGCCTGAGCTACTACGAGACGAACGATTCCACCGGAGAAAGCCAGTTGTCAACCGACACGCTCGAACTGGCTACACGTACCTCGTACGAGAAAATCCAGAAACAGAGGGCCGAAGAATTGGAAAAATGGGAAAAGAACAAAGAAAAAGCCCTCAAACGCAAACAAGGGTTCTACCAAAAACGACCGGGAGAGACCTTGAAGACAACGCTTTCGGTGCGCGGCGACATGACGCCGGTCGAAAACATACATTTCCTGTTCGACCAACCCCTGAAAGCCACCGACACGACACGCATACACTTGTATTTAGCCGTCGATACAACCTGGGTGGAACAGCCCTACCTCTTCCAGAAAGACGAAAGCGAACTTTTACGCTACACGCTTTACGGAGAGTGGAGACCCCAACAGAAATACCGTCTCGTGGCAGACTCGGCCGCATTTACCAGCCTGTACGGACTGAGCAATACCAAGCTCGAACAATCCTTTTCGATACCTGCTGAAGAAACCTATGCTTCGCTTTTTGTCAACGTAAAGGATTTGCCCGACTCCGTAGCAGTCGTGCAACTTCTCAACTCCTCAGATAAAGTGATACGCCAAGAACGTTCTGTCAACGGACACGCCGATTTTTTCTTCCTGCGGCCCGGAACCTATTACATGCGGCTTTTTGTAGACAACAACCGCAACGGCGTCTGGGACACCGGCGAATACGATCAGAACATACAGCCCGAAGAAGTCTACTATTACCCGGAAGCGCTCGAATTGCGGGCCCGTTGGGACATCGAACAGGACTGGTATGTACACAAACTGCCCCTGATACGCCAAAAGCCCGAAGCCATCACCAAACAAAAACCCGACCAAAAGAAAAAGATTCAGAACCGAAACGCCGAATTACTGCGAAACAAACGATAAAAACCGGACAAAATGAAAAAACTGCTCTTTCTCAACTTCTTTATTTTGTTCTCAATAGCCGCACACGCCCAGTGCAGTTCGCCCAACACCGCCTTCAAAAGCGGTGAGACGCTGATTTACGACCTCTACTTCAATTGGAAATTTATCTGGGTCAAAGTCGGTACGGCCAGCATGAACATCACACAAACCGTCTACGAAGGTAAACCCTCCTACCGCACGCGCCTCATCACACGGGGTTCCGAGAAAGCGGACAACTTCTTCGTGCTGCGCGACACCCTGGTCTCTTATGTCGGAACAGACCTTGTCCCCTACTACTTCCGCAAAGGAGCGGAAGAGGGCAAAGCCTACCGGCTGGACGAAACATGGTTCAGTTA
>CATXZX010000040.1 GCA_958404085.1 uncultured Prevotellaceae bacterium
CGCCCCGTTGTGGAACTGAGCCGGCAATTTCCGGCCTTCGTCAGTGCGCTTACTTCTGTAGAAAGAATCGAAGAACTCAGTGCCATGCCCCTGGAAGAGCAGGGCGAATCCATCATTCTGGCCGGCCCGTCCGGCATCCGTATGAAGAATGTTTCCTTTGCCTACCCCGGCGGAAGGCGCGTGGTAGAACATTTTTCGCACGACTTCGAGCCGGAAAGCCTGACCGCCGTTCTCGGCGAGACCGGCAGCGGAAAAAGTACGCTGGTACGGCTGATACTGGCCCTGTTGCGGCCCGACGAAGGAAGCATCGTGCTGTACGACAACAGCCGGTCGGTTTCCGCATCGCCGCTCACACGCGGAAACTTCGTATACGTCCCTCAAGGCAACACGCTGGTCAGCGGCACACTGCGCGACAACCTGCTGCTGGGCAATGCCGAAGCCACCGACGGACAAATGCAGGCAGCCCTGTACACGGCCGCCGCCGATTTTGTGAACCGGCTGCCCCTGGGGCTCGACACGCCGTGCGGCGAAATGGGGTCCGGACTGAGCGAAGGACAGGCACAACGTATTGCCATCGCACGCGGCCTGCTCCGGCCCGGCAACATCGTCCTGCTGGACGAGCCTACCTCGGCCCTCGATGCGGAAACCGAGCGGACACTGCTGGAAAGGCTCTCGCAGACAATCCAAGGCAAGACCCTCATCGTCATCACCCACCAGGAACAGACCGCACGGCTCTGCCGCAGCGTCATCCGCATGAAGCGCTGACAAGCCGCTTCATGTGCTTTTTTTTCAGAATTCGAACTTCACCGTATCCACCATGCGCGTCCGGCTTTTCGGGCTGAGGCAGAAACTTAGCCTCCCGTCCTCATAGGTGAAGTCCACCGGCTCGCCCGTACGCAGCAGCGTGGCTCTACGCGGACGTTTGGAGACCTCGCCCACCGTGGCCGTGGCATGGAAATTAGGAAACACATGGGCATAGAGCGCACGCTGCCCCCGCCGCGTCACCGGAATGTTGGAACGCTCGGGAAAGTTGCCTCCCTCGGTATCGAATACAGACTCGCCGGAGTGTTTCATCCAATCTCCCATCTCCTTCCAGGCCTGCAAAGCCTCTTCGGGCATGGCACCGTCGGCCCGGGGACCGACGTTGGCCAGCAAGTTTCCGCCCCATGCGCGCATGATGACCAGTTTTTCTATCACGTCGCCTGCGCGGTCCATACGGTCGCTGGCCGAAAAACTCCACCAGCGGGCCGGCCAGCAAGGGTCGTTGGCCTCGAACCACCCCTTGAAGCGCCGCGTGGGCAGAACACCCTCCGAATCGCCATAATCACCCATCTCGCCGTTACGCCGGTTGATGATGATTCCCGGTTGCAGGCGGCGGACCTCTTCGTTCGCTATCTCACCGTGGCCACCGTCGAACCAGAGCATGTCTATGGGGCCGTACTGTGTAAGGAGTTCGCGTACCTGACCGCGTACCAACTCACGCCGTTTCTCGTCGTGACCCGCCGGTTTGGCCGGCAGGCGGTCGATGGGCCGGTGGTCCGCATCAAGCACCGAGCGGCCCGAGTAGTCCCAGTTTATGTAACGGACATCGTAGAGCCAGTCGGGCGGCGAATAATAAAGGCCCACCTTCAGGCCGTTCTTCCGACAGGCATCCACAAATTCCCTCACCAAGTCGCGGCCCTTCAGTTTCTGTCGGACACCCAATGTACCGTACTTGCTGGGCCACATCGTATAGCCGTCGTGATGCTTCGTCACCAGTACAACATATTTGAAGCCGGCCTTGCGGGCCTTTTTCACCCATTCGCGGGGACGGAAGGCCTTCGGGTTCCACTTGTCGGCCAATGCCCAGTAAGCATTCGGCGTGACGGTGCCGTCCTCCCATGACTTGTTGGCATACATGCCCCACGAAAGGTCGATGCCACCGTGTACGGCCGAGATACCCATGTGGACAAAAAGACCGAGGCCGGCCTTCGGAAACCACTGGGCACGGGGATGGTTGTTGACACGGGAGCGCAGCTCCACACTGCCCGACGCATTCTGTCCCAGGATGGCATGCTGGGCACGGGCCGCATCGTCAGCCTGCTGCGACCATGCAGCGGCCGGTGGCCCTGCGAGCGCCGCGGCAAGGCCGAGGGCGCGCAGATGGCGGAAAATTTTTGTATTCATCTTATAGCTGGTTTTTCAGTTCTTATTTTAAGTGACGGCACGCCGCGGGGACGCACTACGGTACAAAAATACGAAAAACAGATGAGGCAAAAAGAAAAAGGTCCGCGCTATTCCGAAATATCTCCCAAGTTTTTCGGAATAGCGCGGACCTTTTTTCCAGACGGACGGACACAGGGGCCGGACTCAGCCGGCCGGATGGCGACGGAAACGGTCGGTCATGTCTACCAGACGGCCGCCCGCCGTCACACGGTAGAAACGCTGGTTGGTCGTCGGACTGTCCAGCGGGCCGTCGGCCGCCCGGTAAGGGCCCAGCTTGATGTAGTTGAACACCGTGCGGTCCAGACCGTCGGGCAAGACGGGCCGGCCCGAGTACCAGGCTGTATGGACGGCATCGGCCGTATGGAGACGGACGTAACGGGCCAGGCGTTCCACCTCATCGGGAGCCGCATCGCCGCCCATAAAGCAGACACACGTCACCTCGCCCTTGAAGTTTTTCATCAGTTCGTCGAGGATGTCGGTCGTCAGGGGGCGGCCGATGTCCGGACGTTGCAGATAAGGGCTGTGACAACCCGGGCAGCCGTTGGGACAACCGGCTATGTTGAGCGCCAGCGTGACTTCGTCGGGCACCTCGCGGAACACGATGTCGTAATCAACGTACTGCAACATCCTCGGTCTGCCTTTCGGTCTGTTCCTCGCGGGACAGATTGCCATAATGACGGCGCGACGCCTCCTGCTGGCGGGCCATGGAGAAGTTGCTCACACGCTTCAGGTAGCCGATGATGCGGGTCAGGTAGTCCACCTCGCGGCTGTGGCACTCGGGACACTCCTTCAGGTAGCGTTTGTCTATGTGTCCGCACTTCGTACAAAGCGTATTGGGAATATTGAAGGTGAAGTAGTTGCACCCCTCGCGCGCCGCCACACGCAACAGCTGCCGGTACTGTGCCTCGGACAAATGCTCGTCGAGGTTCATGTGAAGGGCCGAACCGCCCGTCAGGTGTTCGATGTAACGACGGCCGTGCAGGCGGAACTTGTCGAGTACGTGGGTATGTGCGTCCTCCACCACATAGAAGTAACTGTTGTAGCAGTCGCGCGGCACGTAGTAGCCGTCCTCGCGGTCCCAGCGGGCATGTTTGACACCTACGTTCTCGGCCGGTATCATCTCGCAGTTGAAAAGGACCTCCTTGCTGCGGTATTTTTTATTATAGGTCTCTATCAGTCCCAGAATACCCTGCACGAAGGCCAGATATTCGGGGTTGTCGCTGATGGTGATGCCCAGCGATTCGGCCGCCTCGACCATGCCGTTCACACCGACAGTCAGGTACTGGCGCGAAAGGTTGATGTAGCCGGCATCGAAAAGGGGCAACATGCCCTTGCTGAGCAACTGTTTCAGGTTTTCGTTATAGGCCAGCTGCACACGGTGTACGATGTCGACGATTTCCTCCAGGAAGTCGAGGTACGAACGTCCCTGTCGGGTGGCCTCCTGTACGCAACGGTTCAGATTGATGGTGAGTACGCTCTTCGAACCTGTCGACACGCCGCCCGCTCCCAGGGTATAGCTGAAGCCGTTGTCCTGTATCTCGTTGCGCAAGCGGCAGCACGAAGCCAGCGAGTCGGCATTGTCGCTCATGTAGGTGAAGAAACTGTGACCAGCCGCATACATGGAAGCGGTCAGGTCGGCATACTCGCGGTCGAGGACATCGCCGTCCTTGGTAAGCAACGCCATGGTCTCTACCGGAAAGGTGAGTACGGTTTTGGTCCGCTCGGCGTTGAACCAACGCATAAAGCGGCGCTGGAGCCAGTCGAGGGCCTGCCAGTCGGGCTGACTGCCGTCGGGGAAGTAGAAATGGCCGAAGATGCTCTCGAAATAATAGCGGTCGTAGTAAGAGATGTTCCAGAAAACAGCCTGGAAGTTCCTTGCGCCCGTCGGCTGGTTGATGGAATAGACAATCTGCTCGAAGCAGTCGGTAATGACCTTATCCAGCGTGCGGCTGCGGTTCGAGAGGTCTACCACCTCGTCGGCACGCCGGTAATAATCAGGACCGTATTCCAGAGCGATGAAGTGGCTCAGGTACATCAGGAACTCGGGCGTGGCACATGCGCCGCTCAACATGCTCGACACAATGAACACCATATTGACAAATCCGCCGCAGAAAGACTTCAGGTTCGTGGGACGCGTAGAGTTTCCCCCGATGGACATGGTTCCGCCCAGCAGCCAGGGATACATCGTGATACTCGCGCAGTAATTGGCCAGGCTGGTCTCGTCGTTTTTATAGATGAAATGGTGTTCGAGCAGGTAGAGATAGCGGTCGGCCGTCTCCTTGCCGTACATTTCCTTGATGCGGTCGCAGAGCAGGCGGCGATTGAGGCGGATGAAGTTCGACTTGGGCAGTTCGCCGATAAGCGTGGCAATGTTTTTGTTCTCCACATTGGCGTTGGCATCGTACTTGCTTCCGGTAGCGGGATTGCACGAGTTGCAATAATCTATCAGAAATTTCAGTTTGTCACGCACCTCGCGGTCCTCGAAGTGGCGCTGGCGATAGAGCATGAAGGCCTTGGCGGCACGGTAGTGGCCCTCGCGCATAAGGGCTACCTCCACCTGGTTCTGGATGTCCTCCACGCTCATGCGGTTGCAAAAGCGCAGGTGGGCGAGCAGGCGTTCAAGCCCGTCGGCATCAAGGGGTTCGTTGACCGAGCGGAAGGCTTTCAGCACCGCACTCCGTATCTTTTCGAGCGAGAAGGCCTCAGCCGTCCCGTCGCGTTTGGTAATAAAAAATGAATCGGTTCGCATCTTCGTAAAGCGTTATCTTATTTGGTAAAATCTATCCATGACAAAAAACACGGGATTCTTCTCTTTCCGCTTGCGGACAACCTTCCGGAAAAAATCCGGCCTGCATCGTACAGAAGCACAACCTCCGTCTCCACCGCGGAGACAGGCCGACGCATTACCCCAGGCCCCGGGGGCAGCTGCGCGAAAGAGGGCGACGGCAGGTCTTCTGACTTGTTCCCCTTCCGGAAGCCTTCCCGCGCAAAGGCGCAGTGGCCGAACTCTTTCCGGAAAGAAAACGGAACTTACAGCAGCGGGAACTGTTACCGATTCGCACGGTATTCCCTCTTAGCCGAACACGACGTCCGGAACCGTTACCGCAACAAAGATACACATTAGACGGCGAACGGAAAACTTTTCAACGATAATTTTTCGGTCCGCAACCGGGAAAAGACCGGAAAAACGGCGATGCCGCACTCCGCCGGGCTACCGGATTTTCCTCTCGGTGAAGGAACCGGAATCCACCCTGGTCCCGCACCGGCAAACCGAAGGCCCGAATTTGCGACGAGCGGCCTTGTTTTTCGAAAAACAAGGACTGTCCGGCGCAGCCGCGTGCCCGCAGTCCAGACCGGCGGCAGGGCCCTTGCCTCCGGCCCTGCGCCACACCACGCAAAAAAGCCTGCCGTCGCACTATTTCTTCAACTTTTCGAAAAAACTGAACGCCGCACACGACGCACATCCGACAAACGACGTTTTTACACGACACGCAGACGGGATTTCAACTTAATTTAATATTATTTTAAACAATGTACCGCATTCCTATTTCTACCGTTCTTTGTTTTTTGCTATTTTTGCGGTATGGAAAGATTCCTTGCTTCCCTTCATCTACATATTATTAAGATCTTATCTCATGGAAAAAAAAGTAAACATACGCTGTTTGAATAATTGTACCACGGTATCCGTTCCGATAGGTTCCACACTTCTCGACATTTATAAGGCACTCGACCTCAACATGCCCTACGAAGTGACGAGCGCAAAAGTGAACAACCGGGTCGAAGGGCTCCATTATACGGTCTACCACAACAAAGACGTGGAATTTCTGGACATCACCCACCCCTCGGGACAACGTACCTACCTGCGCTCGCTGCTGTTCGTACTCCACAAGACCATCTGCGACCTTTTTCCGGGCGGAACGTTCACGATATGCGCTCCCGTATGCGGCGGATACTACTGCCGGCTCGACCTGAGACGCGAGGTGGTGCAGGAAGACGTAAGCGACATTCGCCGCCACATGAAGGACCTCGTAAAACAGAACCTGCCCTTCCTCCACACGACGAGCCCCACGGACAATGCCATCACGCTGTTCCGCGCCAAGGGAATGAAAGACAAGGCCCAACTACTCGAAACATACGGCCGTATCTATACGAACTATTATACGCTGGACGACACACACGACTACTACTACGGCTCGCTGCTGGTGAACACGTCGCAACTGAAACTTTTCGAAGTGGAGTTCTACAACGAAGGCCTGTTGCTCCGCCTGCCCGACCCGGCCAACCCCAACCGCTTGCGCCCGCGCGTGGAACAGGAAAAGATGCTCGACGTATTCCGCGAATACCACCAGTGGCAGAAGATACTGGGCGTGAACACCGTGGGAGAGTTGAACCGCGCCACAGCCAACGGACACGCCCGCGACCTCATCCACGTATCCGAAGCGTTGCAGGAAAAGAAAATCAGCCAGTTGGCCGACCGCATAGCCAACGACCCGAACATAAAGATTATCCTGATATCGGGCCCCTCGTCGAGCGGCAAGACGACATTCAGCCTGCGCCTCAGCGTACAGCTCATGGCCTGCGGCCGCAAACCTGTGCCCATCTCGCTCGACGACTACTTCGTAGACCGGCACCTGACCCCGCGCGATGCCAACGGCGACTACGACTACGAGTGCATCGACGCGCTCAACATTCCGCTGCTCTCGGCCCACCTGCAGTTGCTGCTGGCCGGAAAAGAGGTGGAACTGCCCCGCTACAATTTCCTGACGGGCAAGAGCGAGCCCAGCGGAAAGCGCCTGAGCATGAATGAGGATACCATCCTCATCCTCGAAGGCATCCATGCCCTGAACCCCATACTGACAGACCAGGTCAGCGAGCCATGCAAATTCAAAATCTATGTGTCGGCCCTGACCACCATACTGCTCGACAACCACAACTACATACCCACCACCGACAACCGCCTGCTGCGCCGCATCGTACGCGACAACAAGTACCGCGGCTACTCGGCCCTCGAAACCATACGGCGCTGGCCCAGCGTAAGGGCAGGCGAGGAAAAATGGATATTTCCCTACCAGGAAAAAGCCGACGTCATGTTCAACTCCGCCCTGCTCTTCGAACTGGCAGCCCTGCGCGACCAGGTGATTCCGCTCCTCGAAGAGGTGGACGAACGCGAACCGGAATACAGCGAAGCCAGCCGCCTGCTCACGTTTCTCTCGTACCTGCGCCCGATGCCCTTCGACGGGTTGCCCCCTACGTCGCTGTTGCGCGAATTTCTGGGAGGAAGCACGTTTTCGTACTGACCCCTCCGTACCCCCGATACAGGCAAGCCCGCGCATTCCGCCGTTCCACTGACAGAATGCGCGGGCTTGCGGCATCGAAGAGAAGAAGTATATTTGCTTTAAAAAACATTAACAGGCGGATTACCTCTTACTAAATTCGTATTTTTGCAGGAAATTTGGGTGTAAAGTATGAATATCCTACATAGAGAACTTTGCCCGCTGTGCGGCAGTACCCGGTTAAAGCAAATTGCAAACTGTACAGACCATTACGCCACCGGCGAAACGTTTCCGCTGTGCGAGTGCGAACAATGCGGTTTCCGCTTCACGCAAGACGCGCCGGCCGAAGAAGAAATGGGGCGCTACTACGAGAGTGCCGACTACATCTCCCACTCCGATACAAACGAAGGCCTCATGAACAAAGTGTACCACCACGTCCGCAGTTTCATGCTCGAACGCAAAGCTAAACTGGTGGAACGGGCAAGCGGCCGCCAACGGGGCGACCTGCTCGACATAGGGGCCGGTACGGGCTACTTTGCCCATGCCATGGAGGAACACGGCTGGAACGTGACGGCTGCAGAGCAAAACGAAACGGCCCGTAACTATGCCCGCCACAAATTCGGCCTCGACATGATTACGCCGGCCGATATGTTGCAGATAGAAGGACAGAGTTTCGACGTCGTGACACTGTGGCACGTCATGGAACACGTAGAACACCTGAGCGAGGAGTGGGACTTCATAGCCCACGTCCTGCGGAAAAACGGCCGGCTCATCATGGCCACGCCCAACTGCGCCTCGGCCGATGCCCGCATCTACGGGTCGGACTGGGCCGCCTACGACGTTCCGCGCCACTTGTGGCACTTCTCTCCCGAGAGCATGCGCCAGTCAGCCGAAGCCCACGGATTCCGTGTCATCGGAGTCCATCCCATGCCGT
This sequence comes from uncultured Prevotellaceae bacterium, assembly GCA_958404085.1. Classification (GTDB taxonomy): domain Bacteria; phylum Bacteroidota; class Bacteroidia; order Bacteroidales; family Bacteroidaceae; genus Alloprevotella. The sequence goes on from CATXZX010000040.1 coordinate 8,413, forward strand.
TCGACGCCTATTATGTGTCGATGCTGAGCGAGAAGTACCGCGGACACGCGCGTTCCTATTTTATAAGAGGTATGATGAACGGCCTGCGGGCGAACCTCTCGGCCATGGGCAACGCGGAGCGAAGCAGTTCCATCATCTATATATTAAAAAACAAATAAGCGCCCGGGCAAAATGAAACACAGACAACCGCCGCGTAACCATACGGGAATGAACGTCATCACGTCGTGTATCAGCACGACGCTGGTGCTGGTACTGCTCGGTACCATCGTATTTTTTGTCAGCCTTGCCCCGAACATCTCCAACGCCATGCGCGAGAACTTTACCGTGTCGCTCTTTCTGAACGACGACATACCGGGCAAAGATGCCATGCGCCTGCAGGAATACCTGCGTACCCTTCCCTGCGCCCGTAGCGTGACCTATATTTCGAAAGAAAAGGCGCAGCGCGAACAGGCAAAGGCCATAGGAAGCGATCCGGCCGAGTTCCTGGGTTACAGCCCCATTCCGGCCTCCTTCGAGATACAGCTGAAAGGAGATTACGCAAACTCCGACAGCCTTGCCTCCATCCTGCCCGCCCTGAAAGCCGAGAAAAACATTCTCGAAATAGCTTATCCGCAGGAACTCATGAACGCTATCAACGAAAACATCCGCAAAGTCAGCATCGTACTGCTTGTGCTGGCCCTGCTGCTGGCTTTCGTTTCGTTCGAACTGATTAACAAT
>CATXZX010000041.1 GCA_958404085.1 uncultured Prevotellaceae bacterium
GTACCCTTTACCATTGTGGATGCGACGGTGTTTACGGAGGCCGGTTATGTGGGAGAAGACGTGGAAAGCATTTTGTCGCGCCTGTTGCAGGTGGCCGATTACGATGTGGAGCGCGCCGAGCGAGGCATCGTGTTCATCGACGAGATAGACAAGATAGCTCGCAAGAGCGATAACCCCTCTATAACGCGCGACGTAAGTGGAGAGGGTGTGCAGCAGGGCTTGCTGAAACTGCTCGAAGGTTCCATCGTCAATGTTCCGCCCAAAGGAGGCCGCAAGCATCCGGACCAGGATTATATAAAGGTAGACACGAAAAATATTCTGTTTATTTGTGGTGGCGCTTTTGACGGGATCGAAAAGAAAATCGCCCAACGTATGAATACGCATGTCGTAGGTTTCGATTCAGTGCAGAACGTGATGCAGATAGACAAAGGGAATCTGATGAAATATATCGTGCCGCAAGATCTCAAGTCGTTTGGCCTGATTCCTGAAATCATAGGACGTCTGCCGCTTTTGACGTATCTGAACCCGTTAGACAGAGATGCGTTGCGCAATATATTGACAGAACCCAAAAACTCCATTATCAAGCAGTATGTCAAATTGCTCGAGATGGATGGTATCGCCGCTACATTCGAGAATGAAGCACTTGAGTATATAGTGGATAAGGCTGTGCAGTATAAGTTGGGTGCGCGCGGATTGCGTTCGATTGTAGAAACGATTATGACGGATATCATGTTCCGCCTGCCTTCTGCCGATGTTAAGGAATATACCGTGACGGCCGCCTATGCAAAAGAACAGCTCGAAAAAAAATCTAAACTGGTAGAATCAACTGATTAAAATTTTTTAACTTGCGATTTTGTTTGAAATTCTTGCTGTAAATGGAAAGTTGTTTTTAACTTTGTTAAATCACACAATTAGCGTATCAAATTATGAGTGAGAAGGTCAACTTGATAGAAAGTCTGAAGAAGTATTTTGGTTTTGGATCATTCAAAGGTGATCAGGAAGCTATTATTAGAAATGTGCTTGCTGGTAACGATACGTTTGTATTGATGCCAACGGGTGGAGGTAAATCCTTGTGTTATCAATTACCTTCGCTTATAATGGACGGTACGGCAATCGTGATATCGCCTCTTATCGCTCTGATGAAAAATCAGGTGGATGCTATGAGAAACCTGAGCGAAGAAGACGGCGTGGCGCATTTTATCAATTCTTCTCTCAATAAAGCTGCTGTCGATCAAGTAAAAAGAGACATATTGAGCGGGCAGACCAAGTTGTTGTATGTGGCTCCTGAGTCTTTGACAAAGGAAGAGTACATTGATTTTCTGAAAAATATAAAAATATCATTCTATGCGGTTGACGAGGCTCATTGCATTTCGGAATGGGGGCACGATTTTCGTCCGGAATACCGTAAGATACGTTCTCTGATAGGGGAAATAGGGGTCGCGCCCATTATAGCCCTGACAGCAACGGCGACGAACAAAGTTCGCACAGATATAAAGAAAAACTTGGGAATACAGGATGCGGCGGAGTTTAAAAGCTCGTTCAATCGTCCGAATCTGTATTATGAAGTACGACGGAAAACAAAGGATGTAGATAAAGATATCATCCGGTTCATAAAACAATATCCCGGTAAAAGCGGAATCATATATTGTTTGAGCCGTAAACGGGTAGAAGAGTTGGCCGAAATTCTTCAGGCTAATGATATACGTGCTGAGGCATATCATGCTGGTATGGACTCGATGACCCGTTCAAAGACGCAGGATGATTTTCTGATGGAGCGGATTGATGTGATTGTCGCGACAATCGCTTTCGGAATGGGAATTGACAAACCGGATGTTCGCTTTGTCATACATTATGATATACCTAAAAGTCTGGAAGGGTACTATCAGGAGACCGGACGCGCCGGAAGAGACGGTGGTGAAGGACTTTGTATCACTTTTTATTCAAACAAAGACCTTCTGAAATTGGAAAAATTTATGGAAGGCAAGCCCGTAGCTGAACAAGATATAGGGCGTCAATTGTTAAAAGAAACGGCCGCTTATGCAGAATCTTCTGTATGTCGTCGAAAATTATTGCTTCATTATTTCGGCGAGGTCTATCCGGAAGATAATTGCGGTAATTGTGACAACTGTTTAAATCCGAAGAAACAAGTGGAAGCGAAAGATCAATTATGCGATGTACTCGAAGTGATTCTCGCAGTAAAAGAGAATTTTCGAGACGAATATATCAAAGAAATTTTATTGGGAAAGGAAACGGATGAAATTGTCGCTCATAAACATAACGAACTCGAAGTGTTTGGGCAGGGAGAGGGCGAGAGTGAGCGGACATGGAACGCGGTGATAAATCAGGCGGTGATAGCCGGCTATTTGAAGAAAGATGTTGAGAATTATGGCATATTGAAAGTGACGAACGAAGGCCGCAAATTCCTGAAATCACCTAAATCATTTAAAATAACAGAGGATAACGATTTCGACGAAGAGGAGGTGGAAGAAACTCCAATGCGAAGCGGGGCTTCTTGTGCCGTAGATCCGGCGTTGTATCAGATGTTGAAAGATCTGAGAAAGCGTTTGTCTAAGGATTTGGATGTGCCGCCTTATGTGATTTTCCAGGATCCTTCATTGGAAGCGATGGCTACAATTTATCCGGAGACTATCGAGGAATTGCAAAATATTCCAGGTGTTGGTGCCGGAAAGGCAAAACGTTACGGAAAGGAGTTTTGTGAATTGATTAAACGCCATTGTACGGAGAATGAGATTGAACGTCCTGAGGATTTACGTATCCGAACAGTGGCAAACAAGTCCAAGTTGAAGGTTAGCATTATCCATAGCATAGACCGGAAGGTCGCCTTAGATGATATAGCTGTTGCGAAAGGAATTGAATTCGGCGAATTGTTGGATGAAGTCGAGGCAATTGTTTATTCCGGAACGAAACTGAATATAGACTATTTCTTAGATGAAGTAATAGACGAGGACCGTTTGAGTGATATATACGCTTACTTTAAGGAATCTGAGACCGATGATTTAGACGAGGCTTTGGACGAATTAGGCGATGATTATACAGAAGAAGAAATTCGTTTGGTGCGGATTAAATTTATATCAGAAATGGCTAATTAAAAGTCTCGAATTATAAAAAACATAGACGTCTACATTATTAATAGACGTTGGGTTATTAAATCCGCGGTGTTCCGGTAAAGGAATATCGCGGATTTTTTTCTTCTGTTCAGAGGGTTAATTAAAAATCCCATCCGACTGTATAAAAAAACAAAGGATGGGATTTAAATAAATGCAGAGATTTAAAAATCAGCGTACGATTCCCCGTTGAGTCGCTTTAAGGAATGAAATAATATTGCGAATTTCATCACTCGTAGGAACCTGCTCTTCGATTTTTTGGATAGTATCTTCCAAACTGAAATTACCCTGATAAACCAAACGGTATGCGTTCGCTATATGTCGGAGAACACGTTCCGACACATTACAATGTGAAAGCACTACCGCATTGACACCGTGATATGCAACCGGATTTCCTGCCATGATTACGTAGGGCGGTACGTCTTTTTGGACGCGGCATCCGCTTTGAATCAGTGAGAAGCAACCGATATGGCAGTATTGATGCAGGATGACATCGCTGCTTAATATGGTACTCTCATCAAGTTCGCATTCACCGGCTACTGTCGATCCGATACCCAATACACAGTTGTCATGGATGTGTACATCGTGGCATAAATGTACTTTGTCCATCAGGAAGTTTCCGTTGCCAATCCGTGTGGCATTACCTGTATGCGTAGCGCGGCTTATGACAACGTTTTCGCGAAACTGGTTGTTGTCGCCGATTATCAGTTCGCTTGGTTCTCCTTTATAGTGGAAATCCTGAGGTTCAACACCTAAACATGCATGTTGATGGACAACATTATTTTTTCCCATGCGTGTGCCGTTCATGATGCTTGCATAAGGCATGATGACGCAGTCATCTCCGATTTCTACATCTTTTTCAATGTATGCAAAAGGCATTACGGTTACGTTTTTCCCGATTTTAGCTTCAGGATCTACATAAGCAGTTGGATGTATCATAGCTATTCTTTTTAAATTGTTATTAGCGTCCTCCACCCAACGAAGCGTAAAGGTTGATGACGGCTTGCATTTTAGTATAACGTTCAGAGATGAGGGATAGCTGAGCGCTTAAGAGAGACTGGTGTGCGCTGAGAACTTCCAAGTACGAAGTATTGTTGCCGAGGCGGAAAAATTCGTCTGTAACGCTTGCTGCTTTTTGCAGAGATTCGACCTGTTTTTCGCGCGATTGAGCTTTTTCAATCGAGGCCTGGTATTGGAACAGAGCGTTGCTGACCTCTTTGCCTGCATTGAGCAGTGCTTGTTCAAAGTTCAGACTGGCAGCCTCTTGCTGCGCTTTACTTATTTTCAGGTTAGCCACTAATTGTCCGTGTGCAAACAGAGGTTGTGTCAGAGTTCCTACTGCGCTGGCGATGAATTTGGCCGGGTTGCTGATTACGCCGGCATTATTCGTCCATCCAGCCGTACCGTTCAGCGTGATTTTGGGATAGAATGCAGAGTATGCCGCGTTGGTTGCGTAGAATGCTGCCCGCAGATTCATTTCCGCCGCTTTTACGTCGGGACGGTTTGAAAGGAGCTGCATCGGAATTCCGGCTGACAGATTTTCAGGAAGTCGTTGTGCATTCAGTTGGCTGCGTTGTATCGTGTGCGGTGCTTCGTGCAAAATGACGGCCAGTGCATTTTCTGTTTCGCGGATGTTTTGCTCCAGTTCCGGAATGGCAGCAGCTACTTGGTGATAAGCACCTTCGCTTTGGCTTAGTGCGGCCAGTGTTGTCGTACCCGCTTTGTAGTACGCCTGCATGACGTCCACGTTCTTTTTCCAAATTTGGGCCGTTGAACGCGTGATGGCCAGTTGCTCGTCGAGCATCAGCAGCGTGTAGTACAGATTGCTGATGTTTGCTATCAGTTGTGTCTGTACGGCTTGACGATAGGCCCTGCTTTGCAGCAATTTCGATTTAGCCTCTCCCTTTGCGTTACGTAGACTTCCGAAAATGTCGAGTTGCCAGTCTGCCGTAACGGGCAATGTGTAACTTTTGGTTGCCGCTTTGTGGTCGAAACTGCTTATCGTTCCTGTCGGGCTCAATGTCAGTCCCGGAATGTAGGCCAATTTTGAAGACGTAAGCAAGGCTTCCATTTGTTTCACTGACAGTTCGGCTACTTGCAGGTCGGTGTTCTGCTGCAGGCCTTTTTCGATAAGTTGTTGCAATAACGGATCGGTGAATACTTCTTTCCACGGCGTATTTCCGAAGTTGGTCGTGTCCGATGAGGTCAGTACGCCTGTAGAAGATACCGTGTCGCGATAGAGACCGTCGACAGGCAGGTTTTCGGCGCGTTCGTATGATTTGTAGATGCGGCAGCTGCTCAGAAGAGCAGTTGCACACATCGTATATAATAGCATTCTTTTCATATTCGGATAATCTTATTTAGAATATTGTTCTATCTCGGTTTCTGCATCAGTATTGTCTATATCTTCCCATACCATCGGGGTAATACGTTCTTGCAAGTACTGGAATATCACGAAGAGAGCCGGTACTACGAACAGCTGGAAGATCATACCGATGAGCATACCGCCGATGGCCGTAGCTCCCAGTGAGCGGTTGCCGTTTGCTCCGACTCCGAACGAGAACATGAGTGGAAGCAGACCGATAATCATGGCCAGTGAGGTCATCAGGATAGGACGGAGACGGGCTCCTGCACCCAATACGGCGGCCCATGTGATGCTCATACCCATTTTACGACGGTCGAGTGCGAACTCTACAATCAGGATGGCGTTTTTCGCCAAAAGTCCCATCAACATAATCAATGCAATTTGTACATAGATGTTGTTTGCCGCAGCACCCAAAATCGGAAGAATGTTGTTGACGAGTCCCATGCCCTGAATAAAGAGGAAACTACCGGCAAGTCCGAACGGTACGGACAACAATACGGACAACGGTAGGATGTAACTTTCATATTGTGCGCTCAGCAGCAGGTATACGAATACGAAGCACAATACAAAGATGATGGCGGTCGTACTGCCGCTTGAACTTTGCTCCTCGCGCGTCATACCCGAGAATTCGTATCCATATCCGGTCGGCAAGTATTTCTCTGCCACTTCTTGCATGGCCTGAATAGCCTGTCCGCTACTGTATCCTTCGGCCGGAGAGCCGTTCACTGTCATAGACGTAAACATGTTGAAGCGGTTGATGATGTCGGGGCCATATACTTTATGCAGTGTCATGAACTGCGTGATAGGCGCCATTTCGCTTCCGTTGCGTACTTTGATCTGCTGGAGCGATTCCAGGTTGGTACGCGTACTCGGGTCAGCCTGAATCATGACGCGGTACAGTTTACCGAAACTGTTAAAGTTCGAAGCGTAGAGACCGCCATAATAACCCTGAAGCGTAGTCAGGATGTCGTTCGGGCTGATACCGGCTTTTTTACATGCAGCCGCATCGATATCAATCATGTATTGCGGGAAACGGGGGTTGAACGAGGTCTGTGCCTGTGCAATTTCAGGACGTTCCTTCAGTTTCTCGATGAACTCCTGCGCCACTTCGTAGAAATGGTCCAAGCTACCACCTGTTTTGTCCTGCAGGTTGAGTTCGAAACCATTCGATACACTATAGCCGGGTATCATAGGCGGGGCAAACAGCAGGACACGTCCTTCTTTGATGAGGTCTCGGGCCTTGAGGTAGAGCATGCCGGATACGATATCCGAACGTTGTTTTATACTACGCTCTTCCCAGTTCTTCAGTTTGCAGATGAAAGATCCGTAACTGGGGCCTTGTCCTCCGATGAAACTGTATCCGGAAATCAAAGTGCGGCTTTCAATGGCCGGCTCCGAGGCAATCAGGCTGTCTACCTGCATAAGGATTTTCTCTGTGCGGTCTTGTGAGGTGCCGGGAGGTAGGTCGACTACAGCCATAATGGTACCCGTGTCTTCGTTCGGAACCAGTCCGGTCGGAGTGACTTTCATCAAAAATACGAGTAGCGCGATAGAGATGATCACCAGACCGCCTGTGAGCCACGGTTTGTGGATGAACATGAGTGTTCCCTTTTTGTAGCGTTTCAGCAGACGCTCGTAGGAGGCATTGAATGCTGTATGGAAACGACTGACAAAGGTACTCTTTTTCTTTTCTTCTTCGTCGTGCGGTTTAAGCAGGATGGCACACAAGGCGGGGCTCAGCGTCAATGCGTTCAATGCCGAAAGTCCGATGGCAATGGCCATCGTAAGACCGAATTGGCGATAGAACGTACCCGATGTTCCGCTCATGAAACTTACAGGGATAAACACCGACATCATGACCAATGTAATGGAGACGATGGCACCACCCAACTCTGACATGGCGTCGATGGATGCCTTCTTGGCCGATTTGTACCCTTGGTCCAGTTTGGCATGCACACCTTCCACTACGACGATCGCGTCGTCCACCACGATGGCAATGGCAAGCACCATGGCACAAAGGGTCAGTAGGTTGAGGCTGAATCCGATGACGTAAAGGACAAAGAACGTACCGATAAGCGCTACCGGAATGGCAATAGCCGGAATCAGCGTAGACCGCAGGTCTTGCAGGAAGATGTAAACGACGAGGAATACCAGGATAAATGCTTCGATCAACGTCTTGATAACTTCGTGGATAGAGGCAAACAGGAAGTCGTTGGCATTCTGCGCGATACTGATTTTGATGCCGGTCGGTGCATCGTTTTCGCATTCGACAAGCAGTTCCTCGATTTCTTTGATAATAGTCGTTGCATTTGAGCCGGCTGTTTGGAACACGATGCAGGATACGGCGGGGTTTCCGTTTGTCTTGTTCGTGAAGTCGTAGGTCAGACGTCCCAATTCGATGTCGGCAACATCTTTAAGGTGGAGGATTTCGCCGTCCTGTGTCGCGCGGATTACGATGTTTCCGAATTCCTCTTCGCTTTGCAGGCGTCCTCTGTATTTAAGGATGTACTGGAAAGTCTGGTTTTCGCGTTCTCCGATGCGGCCCGGTGCAGCTTCGATGTTCTGTTCGGCAAGTGCGGCCGATATATCGGACGGTATTAAATGATATTGTGCCATGACATCCGGTTTCAGCCAGATACGCATGGAGTAGTCGGCACCCATTACCATGGCATCACCCACACCGGCTACGCGCTGGATACGGGGAATGACGTTGATTTTTGCATAGTTTTCCAGAAATTCCTGGTCGAAATTATTGTCATCGCAGTAGATGGAGAAAACAAGCAGCATACTGGTCTGGCGTTTGCTGGTTGTAACACCTACGCGGGTAACCTCGGCGGGTAGCAGGGATTGAGCTTTCGATACACGGTTCTGCACGTTTACGGCATCCATGTCGGGGTCGGTTCCCTGCTTGAAATAAATCTGGATACGGGCATCGCCGGTATTGGTGGCCGACGAGGTCATATAAGTCATGTTTTCTACACCGTTGATGCTTTCTTCCAACGGTACTACGACTGTGTTCAGCACAGTCTGGGCATCGGCTCCGGTGTAGGTGGTCGATACGCTGACGGTCGGAGGTGCGATGTCCGGGTATTGTGTGATGGGCAAGGAAACCAAGCCCAAAACGCCCAGAATAACGATAACGATGGAGATTACCGTAGAAAGTACAGGGCGGTTAATAAATCTATCTAACTTCATAATATATTATGATAAGAACTTTTTTCAACGTTGATTTTACTCCTTGTTGGTCTTGTCGGCATTGAGTCCGGCCTTGAAGTTGGCATTGGCCTGTTTCGGCGTGATGGCTTTGATTTCCGTTCCGTCCTTCAGCGTGCTGACTCCTTCAACGACGATTCGGTCGCCGGCTTTCACACCGCTTGTCACCACATAGTTCTGTCCGTCGTTCAGGCTGAGGACCTTGATTTCGGTAGATTTCACTTTCGAGTTCTTGTCTACCGTATAGACGAATTTCTTGTCCTGAATCTCGTAGGTAGCCTTCTGCGGAACGAGAATGGCGTTATCGGTTTTGGTCGGAATCAGGATGATGCCCGTACCGCCGCTGCGCAGGATGTGTCCCGGGTTGGGGAATGTGGCGCGCATGCTGACCGAACCGGTGTTCTGGTCGATTACGCCGCTGAC
>CATXZX010000042.1 GCA_958404085.1 uncultured Prevotellaceae bacterium
AGAGCACCTGACTGTTAATCAGGGGGTCGTTGGTTCAAGCCCATCCTGAAGCGCCAAAAGAAAGTCTGTTTCGGAAAGATTCAGACTTTCTTTGTATTTTTTCCGATTGTCGTAACCGGTTTCGGAAATAGATGGTATTGTTAAAAGGATTTAAAGTGTAGGCTTTTCCCGTAACATTTCCGCTCTTTGTCCGTCATGTATGTAGAAAAGCGATGAAAGAGATAAGTTTTCGCAACGATGTCTTGCCGCTGAAGAACAAACTCTATCGGTTGGCACTCCGTATCACTCTGGATACGGCCGAGGCTGAGGATGTGGTACAGGAAACATTCGTAAGAGTCTGGAACAAACGCGAGGATATGGCTGATTTGAGGTCGGTCGAGGCTTTTTGCCTGACTGTTTGCCGAAATCTGGCACTCGATAAGGCCGAAAGCAAGGTGTCGCACCACGATTCGATTGAAGATGTAGGTGGAAATATCTCTGATACGGCATCGACACCCTTTGAAGTGTTGGCGAACGATGAACGTCTGCAAACCGTGCACCGCCTTTTCAACCAGTTGCCCGAGGGACAGCGGACTGTGATGCAGTTGCGTGACATCGAGGGATATAGCTATAAGGAAATAGCGGCCGTGCTGGGATGGAGCGAAGACCAAGTGAAGGTGACACTGTTCCGGGCTCGTCGGCAGGTCAGGGCCGCGTACGAAAAAATAGAAAACTATGGACTATAAATACATCGAACAATTACTGGAGCGCTATTGGGCGTGTGAGAGCAGCGTAGAGGAGGAAGAACTCCTGCGTGCTTTTTTCCGTCAGGAAGAACTGCCGGCCCATCTGATGCGTTACCGGGATTTGTTTGCCTATCAGGATAAATCGTCCGGTGCGGAACTCGGTGCGGATTTCGACGCACGTATTCTGGCACAGATAGAACGTCCGGTAGTCCGGGCTCGTGTCGTGGGGTGGGCGCATGGTTTGCGCTCGTTCTATAAGGCAGCGGCCGTTGTGGCGGTTGTGCTGACGCTCAGTACGGCTGTGCAGCACGCTTTTGACGGAGGCTCGGCCGAGCCGGTGACGGATTATAATTATTCGGGTTACAAAGATACGTATACCGACCCGGAAGTGGCTTACGATCAGGTGTCGTCGGCCTTACGCCTGGTGGCGGACGGACTGCGGGCCGAGGAAAAGGACAGTGTCAGGACAATGTTGCCGGAATCTAAAAAGAAGGACCGATGAAAAGGTATATGTTGCTTCGCTTTAATGTTTTGTTGGCCTGCTTGTCGCTGGTGGCTGTTCCGCTGTTTGCCGATGCGTCAGTTCCCGGGTCGCGGATGTTTTCCGAACGTAAGAAAGAAACGGTTTCGCGAATGGATTTTGCAGCACGGTTCATGCATGAGATAGGGGAGGACAACAAAGATGTGGAGTATATCACTGTCGGGCCTGAGATGATGCAGAAAGTAGAGGAGTATATGAATGAGAATAAGGCGGATGACAATGGTGCGTCGGCGGTTATACCCCATGTCAAAAGTGTCCGGCTGGTCCGTGTGGCGACGGGCGGAGACAAATACCATGAAAAGGCATCCGGTCTTTTGCATAAAAATACGAACCGTTATGTCTTTTCGGTCGGCGATACGCTGATGACCGATGGAAGCGGCATCCAGATGTGGACGCGCAGGCGTGGGCGGACCATTGTAGAACTGGTTGTGTTGACGTTGTCGGCGGACGGCCGTTTCGAACTTATCGACTTGACAGGAATCATGGACGAGGAAATACTGAAGAATCTGACAAAAATGCACTTATAAAGCCAAATGTTTGGAGGGAAACATTCTGATTGCCTATTAAAACACCCCGAAGCTGAAAAGTTTCAATTCTCTCAACAAATCCTTATATACCAAGACGAAGGACGATGATACGGAGGAGACGGAAGTCTCCTCTTTTTCGGTTTATTCAGGTTTCGGCTATGTGTCTGATGGATTGTGTTTGCAGCGTGGCGACCGGTGCGGCGGAACAAGAGTTTTTGGATTTCGCTAAGTCTGTTGTTTTATGGTAAAATAGTCTTCGGACGTTCACTCTCCTTTCTGTTTCTGTTTTTTTTCGGTTTTCTACGAAAAAGTTTCGGACTGAACGGAATAATAGGATTTTTATTGTTACTTTTGCTATAACTATGCGCATGCGTTTATGAGTGAAGATTTACGAATCGTGATAAGCGGCGGCGGGACAGGTGGACACATCTTTCCGGCTATATCTATCGCCAATGCCGTACGGGCGCTCCATCCCGAGGCTGAGATTCTTTTTGTGGGAGCTGAAGGCCGTATGGAGATGCAGCGGGTTCCGGCTGCGGGATACCGGATCGAAGGATTGCCGATTTGCGGTTTTGACCGCAAGAATCCGCTGAAGAATGTGAAAGTTCTTTGTAAAATATTCCGTAGTCGCAGAATGGCCCGGAGAATTTTGAAAGAATTTCGCCCGATGGCGGCAGTGGGCGTAGGCGGCTATGCCAGCGGTCCTACTCTCAATGTGGCCGGTGCAATGGGGATTCCCACCCTGTTGCAGGAACAGAATTCCTATGCTGGAGTGACCAATAAATTGTTGGCTAAGAATGCAGCCTGTATCTGCGTGGCTTACGAAGGTATGGAGCGCTTTTTCCCGGCTGACAAAATACGGCTGACGGGTAATCCTGTCCGGCAAGACTTGCTGTATCCTTCGGTGTCGCGTGCCGAAGCCGTGGCGGCTTACGGACTCGATCCCAGTCGTCCCGTTATCCTGATAGTGGGCGGAAGCCTCGGAGCCCGGACATTGAATGAGAGCGTACTGGCCAACCTCGGGCTGATTGCTCAGTCGGACGTGCAGTTTATCTGGCAGACGGGGGCTTATTATCGTGACGAGATGGCTGAAGAACTGAAACATCGCGGCAAACCCGCTAATCTGGCCGTAACGGATTTCATTGCGTCGATGCCGCAGGCATATGCGGCGGCCGATATGGTCATATCGCGTGCCGGCGCAGGCAGTATTTCGGAATTCTGCTTGTTGCGTAAACCTGTCATCCTGGTGCCTTCGCCCAATGTGGCCGAAGATCATCAGACAAAAAATGCCATGGCGCTGGTCGAGAAGGAGGCCGCTCTCTTTGTGCCTGATGCAGAGGCCGTGCGTACCCTTATACCCCGTGCCATAAATACCGTGCGGCAGCCCGATGAATTGAAAAAGTTGAGTGTGAATATAGGCCGGATGGCTTGTCCGCGTGCTGCCGAACAGATAGCGGAGGAAGTGTGCAGACTGGCGATTGCCTATCGGGACGGAAATCGTTGACGGACGAAACAAATTGGAATAGACAACATGGAAGCAAATGAAATAAAAGCAGTATATTTTGTAGGGGTCGGTGGTATCGGTATGAGTGCCATCGCCCGATATTTTCTGAAGCAGGGACTGACAGTGGCCGGATATGACCGTACGCCGTCCGAACTGACTGAGAAACTGCGTGCCGAGGGAGCTGACATCCATTATGAGGAAAATGTAGACGCCATCCCCGTCGCTTGTCGCGACGCGGCTCATACGCTGGTGGTATATACGCCGGCTATTCCCGAAAATCACTGCGAACTGGTTTATTTCCGCAATGGTGGTTTTCATATCCAGAAACGGGCTCAGGTACTCGGTACTCTGACGCGTGCTTACAAGGGACTTTGCGTGGCCGGCACTCACGGTAAAACCACGACGTCGGCTATGGCGGCCCATCTGCTCCATGAGAGTGGTGTGGGGTGCAATGCTTTTCTTGGCGGAATTACTAAAAACTACGGAACAAACTACTTGTTGTCGGATAAAAGTCCGTTCGTCGTGATAGAAGCTGACGAGTTCGACCGCTCTTTCCATCAGTTGACGCCTTATGCCACGGTCATAACTGCGGTCGATGCGGACCATCTCGATATTTACGGTACGAAAGAGGCTTATTTGGAGAGTTTCCGGAAATACACGTCGCTTATCCGGCCTGACGGCGCGCTGGTTGTTCATACCGGACTGGAACTGCAACCCGATTTGAAGCCTGGTGTGCGTGCCTATACGTATGGACGCGAATCGGGCGACTTCCGTGCGGAGAACGTACGCATCGGCGACGGAAAAATAGTATTCGACCTGATTTCGCCGCTGGGGAATATCCGGGGAATAGACTTGGGAGTTCCCGTAAGCATCAACATCGAAAATGGCATAGCCGCGATGGCATTGGCTCAGTTGGCCGGTGTGGAAGCGGATGAAATACGTCGTGCGATGGCAACGTTCAGCGGTGTGGACCGTCGTTTCGACTTCAAGATAAAGACAGACCGTTGTGTATTTCTGAGCGACTATGCCCATCATCCGGCTGAGATCCGGCAGAGTATACTTTCCATCCGCGAGGTGTTCGGAAACCGGCGTGTCACGGCGATATTCCAGCCTCATCTTTACACTCGGACCCGGGATTTTTACAGCGATTTTGCCGATAGTCTCTCTTTGCTCGACGAAGTTATTCTGACCGATATCTATCCGGCCCGTGAACAACCTATACCGGGTGTGACGAGCCGTCTTATCTATGACCGCCTGAGGCCCGATATGAAGCGGACATTGTGCCGTAAGGAGGACGTGCTGGACATTATACGTCATGGAGACTACGATGTTCTTGTGGTACTCGGAGCCGGAGATTTGGACAACGATGTTCCGAAAATAACCGAGATACTGACATCCAAATTATAAGAGACCGATATATGAAAGTATTCCTGAAAATAGTACTTTTGTTGGCACTGGTCGTTTACCTCGGTTTTGCCTTCACAAGTTTCAACAAGGCGGATCGGCAGGAACGTTGTGTCGGTGTGGAAATAGTGGTCAAGGACAGTGCGCAGGCCTCGTTCATTGACGAAGGTGAGGTACGCTCGCTGTTGCGGAAGGCCGGGCTTTATCCCGAAAACAAACTGATGGAGCGGATAGACAGCCGTAAAATAGAAAAAGTGTTATGCAGGAATCCTTTTATAGAGAGCGCCCAGTGCTACAAAACGGCTGCCGGCACCATAAATATCAGTATCAGCCAGCGTTTGCCGGTCATTCGGGTGATGGATAACAATGGCAATAATTATTATATGGACGGGCAGGGGAAGAAAATGCCGCGTCTCGACTATCCGGCCGACCTGGTTGTCGTAACAGGAAACGTCACACCGCAGTATGTGGCCAAAAACTTGGTGAAAGTGGCCGCGCAACTTCAGAAAGATCCCTTTTGGGACGGACAAATAGTACAGCTGCATGTAGACCGGCGCGGCGGAATAGAGATGGTTCCGCGGGTGGGCGAACACCTTGTCTACCTCGGCGAACCGAAAAATGTACGCGAAAAGCTCGACAACCTGCGTATTTTTTATGAAAAGGTGCTTTCGGAAGTGGGTTGGAACAAATATTCACTGATAAATCTCGAGTTCAGTAATCAAATTATCTGCAAGAAAAAATAATAAAAAGACTACAATATGGCAATAGAAGACTATTTCATTGTGGCGATAGAATTGGGATCGTCAAAACTTACCGGCATGGCTGGTCGAAAGATGCCTGACGGTAGTGTTCAGGTTCTTGCTACGGTGCAGGAGGATTCATCTTCTTTTATCCGGAAGGGGATGATTTTTAACGTCGACAAGACGGCTCAGAGCCTGACTTCCGTTGTTCGCAAATTGCAGGATGCGCTGCAGAAAAAGATAGCCTGTGTCTACGTGGGCATAGGCGGACAGGGCCTTCACACGGTCAAGAATTCTGTCATGCGCCAGCTTGAAGCCGAAATGGTAATCTCTCAGGAACAGATAGACGCAATACTCGACAGCAATCTCAATACTTCTTTTTCAGACCGCATCATCCTCGATGTCGTACCGCAGGAGTACAAAGTGGGCACACAAAAGTTGCTTGACCCCGTAGGTGTACTGAGCGATCGTATCGAAGGGCGTTTCCTGAATGTCATCGCACGTTCTGCCATTCACAATAATCTGACAAAATGTTTTGCGCAGGCAGGTATCAGCGTTGTCGAGTACATTCTTTCGCCGATGGTGCTGGCCGATAGCGTCCTGACCGATGCGGAGAAACGTTCGGGATGCGTCCTGGTGGATATGGGAGCCGATACGACAACAGTGAGCGTGTTTAAAAACAACCTGTTGCGCCACTTGGCTGTCATTCCGTTGGGTTCGTCCAATGTGACGAAGGACCTGACAAGTCTTCAGATAGAGGAAGATGAGGCCGAAGCGCTGAAATTGGAATACGGATCGGCATATATGGAGGCTTCCGATATGGAGGAAAACAAAAGCTATACCTTGCGCGACGGCCGTACACTGTCACAGAAGGAACTGTGCGACATCACCGAAGCGCGTATCGAGGAGATACTCGTCAATGTGTCCGACCAGATACGCCGTTCGGGTTTCGACAAGGGTACACTGTTGGCCGGAATCGTGCTGACAGGCGGTGGCGCGAATATGCACAACATAGAGCGTGCCGTTTCTATCTATACCGGTTTTGACAAGATCAAAGTAATGAAGAATGTGCTGTTTACTGTTGACGACTCGTCCGCCTCAGTCGAACTCAAGGACGGCCGCAAGAATACCATTCTCGGTTTGTTGGCCGGAGGCACGGTGAACTGTAACGCCGGAGACCTGTGTCCCGCAGAACCCGAAGTAACCGAAGAAGAGGAAAACGCACAGCCTCAGCAGGGCGGGGCAGCGGCTTCCGTGTCCACCTCGCGTATGAATGAACTGACGCAGCGCCAGCTCGAACTGAAAGAGGCTGAAGAGAAAGCAAGGCAGGAAGAAGCCGAACGAAAGGCCCGCGAGGAAGAAGAGCGACGGATAAACGAAGAAAAAGCGAGGAAGCGCGAAGAAAAACGCCGTCGCAAGGAAGAATGGAAAAAGAACAATGTGTTTACACGTTGCGTGCAGAAGATGAAGAACATCGCCAACTCTCTTGTGAACGAGGACGAATAAAATGTTTCGTCGCAGGCGTATCATCCTAAAATAACAGAACTTAAAGAAAAAAGAATATGCAAGAAAACGAAATAATGGACTTCGAATTTCCGACCAGCAGCCCCAGTATCATCAAGGTGATAGGCGTGGGAGGTGGCGGCGGAAACGCTGTCAACCACATGTACCGCGAGGGAATCCACGACGTGACGTTCGTACTTTGTAACACCGACAACCAGGCACTGAGCGACTCGCCCGTTCCTGTCCGCCTCCAGCTCGGAAAGGAAGGACTCGGGGCCGGAAACCGTCCGGCCCGTGCCCGCGAGGCCGCCGAAGAGAGCGTAGAGTCAATCCGCAAGATGCTTGACGACGGAACCCGCATGGTTTTCATCACAGCCGGAATGGGAGGAGGCACCGGTACGGGTGCGGCGCCCATTATAGCCCGCGAGGCCAAGAGTATGGGTATACTGACGGTCGGCATCGTTACCATTCCGTTCAGTTTCGAGGGCAACCGGAAGATAGACCAGGCCCTCGATGGCGTGGAGGAGATATCCAAACACGTCGATGCCCTGCTTGTTATAAATAACGAACGCCTGCGCGAGATCTATCCCGAACTGAATATTCTCGACGCCTTCGGCAAGGCCGACGATACACTCAGCATCGCTGCGAAAAGCATTGCCGAAATCATTACGATACACGGCATCGTGAACCTCGACTTCAACGATGTGCGCACCGTACTCAAAGACGGCGGAGTAGCCATCATGAGTACCGGCTACGGAGAAGGCGAGACGCGCGTAAGCCAGGCTATCGAGGGCGCGCTCCATTCCCCGCTGCTCAACAACAACGACATCTTCAATTCCAAGAAAGTACTGCTTAGCATCACGTTCTGCGCCGAAAAAGAGGGCGACACGCTGATGATGGAAGAAATGAACGAAGTACACGAGTTCATGAGCAAGTTCGGTCGCGATGTCGAGACGAAATTCGGACTCGCCACCGATGCCACGTTGGGCAAACGCGTCAAGATTACCGTCCTGGCCACAGGTTTCGGTCTGGAAGACGTACCCAACATGAGCGAACACATGGCCAGCCGGCTCGACACGCTCGAGGATGAAGAAGAAGAGAAACAGAAACGCCGCCAGCGCTTCTATAAAGACAACAAACCGGCCACCTATACCAAACGCCGCCACCATGTCTACCACTTCACGGAAGACGACATCGACAATGACGACATCATATCCATGGTCGAGACCACACCTACTTATAAACGGAGCAAAGAAGTGCTGACAAGCATCCGCAGCAAGTCGGCCGACGATAGCGACACATTCCGTTCGCAGACCGACGATTCCGCTCCCGTATCCATTACATTCTGATTTTACCTATACCTTATTATATATAGAATATGGCACTTTTCGAACAAGTAAGCAAAGACATCGTGTCAGCCATGAAGGCGAAGGACAAAGTCCGCCTCGAAGCGCTGCGCAACATAAAGAAACTTTTTATCGAGGCCAAGACAGCTCCCGGAGCCGGCGACGAACTGGCCGATGACGCCGCACTCAAAATCCTTGCCAAGTTAGCCAAGCAGGGCAAGGATGCCGCTGCGCTCTATCAGGAGCAGAACCGTCCCGACCTGGCTGCCGACGAACTGGCCCAGGTGGCGGTTGTAGAAGAATATCTGCCCAAACAACTCTCCGAGGCCGAACTCGAGGCTGCCCTGCGCACCATCATCGCCGAACTGGGAGCCTCCGGTCCCAAAGATATGGGCCGTGTGATGGGCGTTGCCACCAAGCAATTGGCCGGAAAGGCCGAAGGCCGCGCCGTTTCGGCCTGCGTCAAGCGTTTGCTCGAGGCGCAGTAATTCCTCCTCCGGGCCTTGTATTTCAAAAAATCTCCGTGCTTTTTCAAAAGAGCGCGGAGATTTTTTTTGCTTACGGCCGGAAAAGAAATTTGTGTCCCGACTTTGAGTGAACGGCATCCCTGCCGGCGTCCTATTGACACGTCGTGGTTATGAATCTATTGTGATATGCGACCGACGGACACCATGTAAATTGCAATCTACGCGTTTCCGGTTAGCACTCGATTGCAGAGAAATGTATTCTTTTATTGCTGTCCGCTAAAAGTTTTTG
>CATXZX010000043.1 GCA_958404085.1 uncultured Prevotellaceae bacterium
ATTCTGCGGCTCGTGCCACCCATGTCTTGCCTGTTTCCGAACGCATGCCGTAGCCATGTCCGCCCTTCGGCATGAAATGCAGCTCTACCGGCGTGCGGTTGTAGCGCAGTGCCTGAGCCATGACCAGCGCGCTGTTGCCGTACGGGTCGTCGGCCGTGGAAAAAATAAACATGGGCGGTGTCTGCCGGTCCAGTTTCAGTTCGGGCGTCAGCGAATGGTCTTTGCCCTGGTCGAGGTATGCCGGATAAATAAGCATGGCAAAGTCGGGACGGGCCGGGAGGCTGTCGGCCGCGTCTACGGGCTGGTAGAGTTTTTCACCGTAGCGGGTCGAAACACGTGCCGAGAGACTGGCTCCTGCCGAGAAACCTATGATGCCTACCTTGCCGCCGGGATGGCGTTTGTGGGCCAGCCGGATGGCCCGTTGTGCGTCCTGAAGCGCACCGTCGGCCTGGTTCGGGACACGGTAGTCGAGAACGTAGGCCGTATAGCCCTGCGAGGCCAGCCATTCGGCTATCTCCGTGCCCTCTTTGTCGTAGGCCAGGATTTGATACCCGCCGCCGGGACATACGACTACGGCGTCGCCGTTGCTTTTCTTGGTCGGCTTGAACACGGCCAGCGTGGGATTGGTGACTTTTTGGATTCTCAGCGTACTTTTCTCGGTCGTCCGGTCTTCTACCGCGGCGCTTTTCGGTTCGGTGGCGCCCGGAACTTGTCCGGGCCACACGTCAAAACGTTCCTGTTGGGCCTTGCCGGTCATTCCTGTCAGCATGAGCAGGCCGATTGCGAGCATCTTTTTCATTGTAGCTATGTGTTTGGGTTGATTTTTGCAGGAGGATGAGGCCGAATACCGCTGCTGTGACGGCGATTGCCAGTACGCCGAGGATGGCGGGTGTGCCGAGGGTGGCAGTCAGCGTGGTCTCGGCGTCGTTTCCGGTCAGGTAGAAACTGACGAGGCCTGCCAGATTATTGAATATGTGCGCGATGAGGGCCAATACCAGGCCGCTCCTGACAAACAACCAGCCCAAAAGGCAGCCGATGGCGGTTGCGGCGGCTGTCTGTGCCGGGTTGGCATGTATGAGCCCGAACACGAGGGACGAGAAGAGGACAGCCGGCAGCGTTTTGTAGCCTGCCCGGAGCAACGAGTCGGCAAATGCCTGCCGAAAAACAAGCTCTTCTGCCAGCGGACTGGTAAGGGCGATGGCCAAAATCCCCGTGGGCGTTGTGAATATGTCCCTGAACGTTGCCTGGTTCCAGTCCGGAATTCCGAGCCATTCGATGAGAATATTGACGACCGTAACGGTGCCGGCCAGGGCAAGCAATGCCGCGGCGACGGCGCGGGCCGGCGGAAGCGGAAAATCGGCGGGGCGGCGCGGAATCCAGCGCAACAGCCAAAGAATGGCGATGAGCAGGGCGTGACCGGCTATGAGCGATGCGCCCAGAATGCCGGGATGTTTCTGCAAAAGTCCTTCTGCAAAGATCTCACCGGGCCTCCCGTACAGTATATCGACCGTCAGTTGGGCCGCGGCGGCGGTCAGGAACTGAGAACCTAAGAACAAAAGAATCAGAACAAGGAGCCGCGTCGTCATGGCAACAAGAGTTTGGCCGTTTGCGCGGCGTCGTGGCGAAGTTGTGCGGTCAGGGTTTCGAGCGAGTCGAACTTCCGTTCGTCGCGCAGGTAGTGGCGGAAGCGCAGCGTGAGGTTTTTTCCGTACAGGTTGCCGCTGAATCCGAGCAGATGCGCCTCGATGCTCCGTTCGGGCCCGTTATTCAGTGTCGGGCGCGTGCCGATGTTGAGCATGGCCGCGTACGTCTCGCACTCCACGGTTGCTTCCGCCGCGTAGGCACCGTTGGCGGGAATGAGTTTGGCGTCGTTTTCAGGAAGCAGGTTGGCTGTGGGAAATCCGAGGCCGCTGCCTACGCGGTGCCCCTCGATAATTTTTCCCGTCAGGCTGTAGGGCCTTCCTAAGTAGCAGGCGGCGCATTCCGCATCGCCTTGCAAGAGCGCTTTGCGTACGGCCGACGAACTGATATGCAGCCCGTCGGGGGCAAAGTGTCCGGCCTGTATCACCTCGATGCCCATCTGTTTGCCATAAGTCGCATAGTCGTCGAAACTTTCGCGGCGGTCGTGTCCGAATCGGTGGTCATAACCGATGACCAGCGCGCGCACCCCGAGTCTTTCGAACAGATAGCTTTTCATGAAATCGTAGGCCGACAGTTGCGCCAGTTCAGGTGTAAAAGGGAGCAAGGCGCAGCGGTCGATGCCCGTCGTACCGAGCAGTTCGAGTTTTTCGGCCGTGGTCGTCAGAATCTGCGGGCAGAAGTCCGGGCAGAGCGTACGACGGGGATGCTCGGGAAAGGTGATAAGTTGAGAGGCAAGGCCGCGCTGCCGCGCCGCATCGCGTACCTGGTCGAGCAGATAGCGGTGGCCGCGGTGAACGCCGTCGAAGAAACCGATCGTGGCGGCGCATGCCGTGTCCGAGCCCTGTATCGTGTCGATGATTTTCACGCGTCGAATCCTTCCTGTTTCAGGTAGTCCATCCATTCGCCGGGCCGGTGCGGGCAAAAAGCATGCAGACCGAGCGCACGCGCAGCCGCGCAGTTTTCTTCCGAGTCGTCGATGAAGAGTGTCTCTTCGGCCCGGATTCCGGCCCCCTCCAGCACAGCGTTGTAAATGATGGGGTCGGGTTTTTCCACACCTACCTCATAAGAGAGAAAACAACGCCTGAAGAAATCGTCCACCGTATTGCCTTTGTAAAGGAACAGGTCGTTGCGGGCCATTTCCCAATGGACGATGTTCGTATTGCTGAGCAGGTAGAGCGGATAGCAGCGGCGCAGACGTAGCAGGGCGTCGAGCCGTTCGTGGGGAATGGTGAGCAGGAAACTCTCCCAGGCCCCGACGATGTCGCGGTCGGTTACGTCGGGGTTACCGCACAGCCTTCGGATGGCCTCGCAGAAGGATTCAGTACTGATGCGGCCGCATTCCAGTTGTTCGAGCGGGCCGTCCTGCCGGTATTCGCCGATAAACGGACGCACGTTGAGGCCTAAGTTTTCGAACGAGCGGATGCAGCGTTCGCGGTCGAGGTCCACCAGGACACCCCCGAAGTCGAAGAGAAGGTTTTTTATACGGTTCATTTGCTTGCAATGCGTTTGATAAGACGGAATAGTTCCCCGACCCACAGCGTGAGCGACGAGATGCCGAGCAGCAGGGCCCAGGTAGGAGCGTCGAGCGGTACGGTGCGGAACACGCGGCCGCCGAAGGTGACTATCAGCCACTGACCGACCAGGATAAGCAACATCACCAGCAATACGCCGCGGGCCCCGAACAGGTTGCTGAAAGCCGATTCATTGCTTCCGAAGGCCTTTGCGTTCAGCAGGTTCCAGAACTGAAGCAGGACGAAGAAGGTGAAGAAGGCCGTCAGCTCGACGGGCGAGGCGCCTCCCTCCCTGTTGAAGTAGGTCAGGGCGTAGAGTAAGGCGGCCAAAAAGGGCATGCCGGTGAAGAAAATGTGTTGTTTGATGGATTTTGTCAGGATGAAATCGTCCGTCTTGCGCGGTTTTTCATTCATGACCTGTCCCGAGGGAGGAATGGACGACAAGGCCATGGCGGCAAACGTGTCCATGATGATGTTTACCCACAACATCTGCGTGACGGTCAGGGGCAGATCCGTACCGATGAACGTGCCGATAAGTACGACCAGCAGTGCCACGAAGTTGATGGTGAGTTGGAAAAGGATAAAGCGCTGTATGTTTTTGTAGAGCGAGCGTCCCCACATGACAGCCGTGGCTATGCTTCGGAACGAGTCGTCCAGCAGGGTAATGTCGCTGGCCTCTTTGGCGATGGAAGTGCCCGTACCCATCGACAGACCCACCTGCGCGTGGTTCAGCGCGGGCGCATCGTTCGTACCGTCGCCCGTGACGGCCACCACGGCACCCCGTTGTTGCAGCAGTTGTACCAGGCGCTGCTTGTCCATGGGCCTTGCGCGGCTCATGACCTTCAGTCGTTCCACCCGGTTCAGGGCTTCGTCATCGGCCAGGGCCGCAAATTCGGGTCCCGTAATGCTATGGTCCGCTGCCGAGTCGCCGTCTTTCCACAAGCCGATGCGGCGCGCTATTTCGATGGCCGTTCCCGAAGTGTCGCCGGTGACTATTTTTACGGAGATGCCGGCCGAAGTACACGCGGCTACGGCAGCCGGTACCTCCTCGCGCACGGGATCGTTGATGGCGGCTACGCCCTGGAATGTCAGTCCGCCGCGTTCCACCAGTTCCTTGCAGTCCGTTCCGTCCGCCTCGTCCGTCTCGCGACAGGCAAAGGCCAGCGTGCGCATGGCCTGTTGCTGGTAGCCGCGCAGCCTGTGGGCCAGTTCGTCACGTTCGGAGTCGCCCATGTCGCAGTGCGAGGCCACGATTTCGGGCGCTCCCTTCACGTAGAGGATGCGCCGTCCCGTAGCGGTCGGTCCGGTCAGGGTGGCCATGTATTTCCGCTCGGTCGAGAAGGTCAGCTGCGCCACGACGCGCTCGCTCTTGCGCAGGGTGCGGTAGTCCTGTCCCTCTTGTTGCATCCACAGCAGGAGCGCGCATTCCGTCGGGTTACCCACGCCGCTCTTTCCGTCGGCTTCCAGGTGGGCCGTCGAGTTCATGGCGATGCCTTCGTAGAGCCGGGCGGCGTCGCATCCCGGCGCAGTTACCAGTTCGCTCACCTGCATTTTGTTTTGCGTCAGCGTGCCGGTCTTGTCCGTACAGATGACGTTGATGGCACCCATCGTCTCGCAGGCGTGCATCTTGCGCACCAGGTTGTTTGTCTTGAGCATGCGGCGCATGTTCAGGGCCAGGCTGAGCGTCACCGCCATGGGAAGGCCTTCGGGCACGGCCATGACAATGAGCGCTACGGCCATCATGAAGTTCTTTACCATGATTTCGGCTATGTCGAGCCACGACGGGCGGTCGATGGTGAGCAGTTCGTGTGCCGTCATGGCCACGAAAGCCACAATGGCTACCGTAAAGGCAATCTTGCTGATGACTTTCGCCAGCCGTTCCAGCTGTCGGTTGAGCGGTGTGGCCTCGCCGGTCAGTTTGGTGGCCTGACGGGCCACCTTACCAATCTCGGTACGGTCGCCTACAGCCTTTACGCACATGATGCCGTGGCCGTCGGCCACCATCGTGGAGCGCAGCACCTCGTTGCTGGGGTACGTGGCTTCCTTGTCGAAGTGGGCTTCGTCGGTCGTCTTGCTGACGATGGCTTCACCCGTAAGCGACGATTCGTTGATTTGGAGCGAGACGGCCTCCGTCAGCACGCCGTCGGCCGGAACCTCCACGCCTTGTTCCAGCAGGACGGTGTCGCCCACGACGACCTCGCTCTTCGGTATCTGTGTCACCCGGCCGTCGCGCACAACGGTGACGGGGTCCTCCTGTCCCAGTGCGTTGAGTACCTCGAACCGGCGGGCAGCATCGTATTCAAAGTAGAAACCGATGCCCGTAGCCAGGAATACGGCACAGAAGATGCCGATAGACTCCACAAAGTCGTTGTGGACATAGCCGATGGCCAGCGAGAGGCCTGCGGCAACCAGCAGGATGCGGATGATGGGGTCGTTGAACTTTTCCAGGTACAGTTTCCATAGCGATGGACGCTTGGGAGGAGTCAGCAGGTTGCTGCCATGTTGTTCGCGCGACTGTCTGGCCTGTTCGCTTGTCAGACCCGCAGCACGCGTCTCCGGACGGGATGGTTCCATAAGTTGTTTTATAGGTTTCTGATTGTGGCGCAAAGTTAGAAAAAGCGGGAGAGAATACCAAATTTTCGGCCTCCTCTCGTGCATTGTACGGAAAAATCTCCGAGGTATTTCAAAATATCTCCCAGCTTTTTCCGCGCAGCTCGGACTCTGTCGCCATTTGGACGGACCGCATTCCGTTAGCGGCCTTTGTATTCTTAAAAGTAACTAAAAAGTACCGTAAGATTTGTATCTTAAACGCTGAATCTGCTATCTTCGCGGCCGATTTGAAGGCCATTTGCAACTATATACGCCGTTGGTTTCTTCCGGTGCTGTTCGTTACGTACATCGGAAGCCTGTTTTGTTTTAGCCATACGCACGTTGTAAACGGCATTATCGTTGTCCACTCCCATCCCGACAGCAAGAAAGCGCACACGCATACCCAGGTCGAGTACCGTACCCTGTACATGCTTTCTACGTTCTCGTCTGCCGATCCGGTTTCTTACTTCGGTTGTTCCGTACCGTTCTGGATTCAGTTGCTGTGGGTGGCTTGTGTGATACGTGCGGTTGCGTTTTGTGCGCGAACCGTTCCTTATGGCGTGCAACTGCGTGCCCCTCCCGTTTGTCGGTAATACTTATTCTTTTCCATTGGACGGAACGCTGTACGGCCGTACGGCGTGTCGCGGGGGAGCGGTGTGTGCCGTTCGTCCGTCTTGGCTGTCCTTTACTCAATCAGCAAAACCGATAAAAACGAAACAACATGAAATCTATTTGGATATTACTGAGCATGGCGTGCCTGCTATGCCCGGTGCGGTTGCACGCCGATACGGTGCAAAAGAAAACCGAGATAACCCTGAAAGGCCATGCAATCGACGCGGCCACCCGTGAACACATGCCGTACGTCAGAATAGCCGTGCGCGGCACGACGGCCCTTACCCTGACCGATGCCACGGGCCACTACGAACTGAAGAACCTGCCTGCGGGCGACTATACCATCGAGGCATCATACGTCGGCTACAAGACGGTCAGCCGCGACGTGTCGCTCAGACAGCGCGGCACGCAGGTCGTCGACTTTACCCTGGAGAGTAGCAACATCGACCTGGAGGGCGTCGTCGTGACGGCCAACCGCAGCGAGACTACCCGCCGCATGGCGCCCACGTTGGTGAGCGTGGCGGGAGCCGGCCTGTTCGAGAATACGCAATCCAATACCCTGTCGCAGGGAATGAATTTCCAGCCCGGCGTGCGCGTGGAGAACAATTGCCAGAACTGCGGCTTCCAGCAAATACGCATCAACGGGCTCGACGGTCCGTATACGCAGATTCTTATCGACTCGCGGCCCGTATTCAGCGCCCTGGCCGGTGTCTACGGGCTCGAACAGCTGCCGGCCAGCATGATAGACCGCGTCGAAGTGATGCGCGGCGGCGGGTCGGCTCTGTTCGGCTCGTCGGCCATAGCCGGAACCATCAACATCATTACCAAAGAACCCCTGCGCAACGAGGGCCGCGTGGCTCATTCTACGATGGGAATGGGCGGCCTGACGGCGTTCGACCATAACACGTCGCTCAACCTCTCCTTAGTGACCGACGACCACAAGGCCGGTATCTACATCTTCGGCCAGAACCGCGAACGCAGCGGCTACGATGCCAACGGCGACGGCTTCACGGAACTGCCGGTCATCAGCGGACAGACGCTGGGATTCCGCTCTTACCTGAAAACGGGCCTCCATTCGAAACTGACCTTCGAGTACCACAACCAGCAGGAGTACCGGCGCGGCGGAAACATGCTGAACCGTCCGCCCCACGAGGCCGACATTACCGAACAGGTAGACCACGACATCCACAGCGGGGGTGCCAAGTACGACTGGTTTGCGCCTTCGGCCAAACAACACCTGAGCGTTTACGCCTCGGCACAGTACGTGGAGCGCGAGAGCTACTACGGCGGCGGACAGGACCCCAATGCCTATGGCCACACCGACGACCTGACGTGGGTAGCCGGCGGACAGTATGTACATAGTTTCGACCATCTGCTGTTCATGCCGTCCGACCTGACGGCCGGCGTGGAGTATAACGAGGACAACCTGCGCGACGACGCCTGGGGCTACGACCGCCATATCCGCCAGGATGTACGCATCGGGAGTGCCTTTGTGCAGAACGAATGGAAAAACAAGCAGTGGGGATTCCTGATAGGAGGCCGGTTCGACAAACACAGTCTTATGGACCACCTGATTTTCAGTCCGCGCGCCACGCTCCGCTACAATCCGACGGAGAACATCAACCTGCGTGCCAGCTACTCGCACGGCTTCCGCGCGCCGCAGGCGTTCGACGAAGACCTGCACATCGCCAACGTGGGCGGCACGGTGTCGCTTATCGAACTGTCCAAGGACCTGGAAGAAGAAAAATCGCGGAGTTACAGTCTGTCGGGAGACGTATATTTCAGTCGCGGCGACTGGCAGTTCAACGTTCTGCTCGAGGGCTTCTATACCAATCTGTCCGATGTGTTCGCCCTGCGCAAACTCGGCGTGCAGGACGATGTGATACGTTACGAACGCTACAACGAGAGCGGTGCCGACGTGTACGGACTTACGCTCGAGGGCAAGGCGGCCTACCGCTCGCTGGGCCAGCTGCAAGCCGGGTTTACCCTGCAACGTTCGCGCTACAAAGAGGCTCGTTCGTGGAGCGAGGAGCCTTCCGTACGGCCCGACCGACGCATGTTGCGCTCGCCCGATGCCTACGGTTACTTCACGCTGACCCTGACGCCGGTACGTCCGTTCAGTTTGTCGTTCTCGGGTACGTATACGGGAAGGATGCTCGTGGGGCATGTGGCCGGCGACGACCGTGTGCCCGTCGACGTGACGGTACATACGCCCGACTTCTTCGAGATGAATCTGAAAGCCGCTTACGACTTCAAGGTTCTTAAAGACATCACCCTGCAACTGAACGCCGGCGTGCAGAACTTGTTCGACGCTTATCAGACCGATTTCGACCGGGGCCGCAACCGCGACTCGGGCTACATTTACGGTCCGGGGCTTCCGCGGTCCTACTTCGCCGGCATCCGGTTGAGCTATTGAGCGGAGTCCGTTCCGATCCGGAGGGAGTAAATGTAAAAAAGCTCGGAGGTATTTCGAAATATCTCCGAGCTTTTTTTACAGAGCGGGCTGCTTGTAGCGCCCCGGTCAGAACGTGAGGCGGATGCGGCCCTTGATGGTATCGCCGCGCTTCAGCGGTTTCTGGTCTACCGCGGCATGCGATTGCAGATAGCCCTCGGAACCGGCGTTGTTGTAGTCGGCCACGAGCAGGCGGATGCACTCGCCGTCTATCCAGGTACG
>CATXZX010000044.1 GCA_958404085.1 uncultured Prevotellaceae bacterium
GGTTCGAGTCCCGTACGCACCGCGCTTTTAAAGAGCAAAATACAGAAAAGTCCTGAAGTTCAATACTTCGGGACTTTGTTTTTCTAAAAAACTTCCTCAAACACATGATACAACAAATCTTACTCACCGTAATTCTCGGATGCTTCTGTTCCGCAACGGTTTCGGCCGATGACAATACCCGGATTACGACAAACCGGAAAGACGGCCGCTACCTGAGTTCACGCGGTTGCGTACAACGGCTGCTGGCCGAAAAGACACCCCGACTGGCATTCGATCCAGTCATGACTCCGAAAACATTCCGGAAATGGCAGCGCGAGATGAAGCTCACCATGCAACGGCTTATGAAACACCCGGAAATAGACAGAACGAAGCCTGCACGCATCAAGAGCATACAACGGGACGGGTATCGCATCGAAAAATGGGAATCGTATCCGCTACCTCATAGCGTAGTTCCCTTTCTGGTGATGATACCGGACGGCACGGATGCCGACCATCCGGCCCCGGCTGCCCTCTGCATACCGGGATTCGGACAAACCAAAGAACTGTTGGCCGGAGAACGCACCGGAAATTTCGGTCTGGAAGGTGAACGCGACACTATACCGCGCCAGGCAGCCATGGGACTCCACTACGTGCGACAGGGGCTGGTAGCCGTTGTCGTAGACAATGTATCCTGCGGCGAACTATCGGACAACGGCTATTTCGATTATTTGGCCACATCGCGTTTTCTGCTCGAAATCGGATGGAGTTATCTGGGGCTTTGCTCGTATCAGGACCGCGTCATACTCGAATGGATGAAAGAACAGGGTTTCATCAACCGGCAACGAATCATTGCAAGCGGTTTTTCGCTGGGAACGGAACCCATGATGGTGCTGGGCCTTATGGACGATTCCATTTATGCCTTTGTTTACAACGACTTTCTATGCCGTACCCGCGAACGAGCCCTGGTGATGACCTGTCCCACGACACGCGGGGAGCGCCCGTTTCCCAACTCCATAGAACACCTCATCCCGGAGTTTCTGACGAATTTCGACTTCCCCGACATTGTAGCCGCACTGGCTCCTCGCCCAGTCATTTGTACGGAAGGCGGATTAGACCGCGACTTTCTGCTCATCCGGCAGGCCTACCAAAAAGCCGGAGCCGAAAAGAACTTTACATGGTATCACTACGAAAAATTCGCCAATGACAGTCTGCGAAAACCCATTACGGACATGCCGGAAGGCATAGACCGCGCTACGTTTTTCAGGTTGGCCAATGTCGACCCACCCAACCACTATTTCAAAACTGAATGGATCATTCCCTGGCTGAAAAGGCTTTTGGACCGATAAAGGGACCGGTTTGTGGCCCGAACGAGGCAAACCCGTAAGAACCGGTTCTATAAAGAAAACAGGAAATGAATTTTTCGAGCGAATGCTCAAGACAACGAACTATGAAACAAACTTACAGGAAAGCTGATGAAGCGGAGATAAAAATTTACCAAAGCCTATGGAAAAATACGCTGTTGGCTATCCTGTGTTTGGTTTTTGCTGTAGTAGGTTACATGATTATCCGGGACGACGGTGGTGACTTGATGACGAGAGTGCTGGGCGGCTGGTTGAACATCGTATTCTTCGGCGGAGGCGGATTATTTGTCCTTATCGTTACTCTTTATAACAGGATTCGTCATATTCCGTTTTTAATAATATATGAAGACCGACTGAAGTTCTACGTTCAAAGTAAAGGTATCTATTATACCGTCAAATTTGCAGATGTAGAGCGTTTCCGATTAACGAAAGTCAGTTCTTCCAAAATGATAGCCATCGATTACAAGGTAACGCCATTGATTCATAAATTGGAAGAATCCTCCGGTTTCGTGCAGAAAATGATGGAATTTAATATCGAAGTGACCGGAGCAATAGAAAACATCCCTGTCAATCATCTGACAATGAAAGTGAAAGAGATTTACAGTCTGTTGAACAAATGTTTGAAAAGAACGCATAACACTTCCGAATAGATATTTTTGCATTATCTGTACGGCAAGCAAATCTGATCGCGATTTCCATTTATCCGACAAGTACACAAAAAGCCAGAACCGAAAAAATGAACCGATAGAAGGCTCCATTTATCGCTCAAGCAAGGCAAACCGGAAAAAACGAAATCCTATATTTATTTCCACAAGCACAAAAAACATCGAGGACTGAATCCGATTTTCAGATTCAGTCCTCGATGTTATAAAAATCAGACCCTTCCGATTATAAACGGTCGATGTATGCGATTACATCGCCCTTACTTACACGAGCGCCTTGCTTCGCGCAGATTTCAACAATCTTGCCACCCATATTTGCAGGTATCGGCATGATAAAACCGTGGTCGTTCTCTACATAGCAGAACACATCTCCTTCTTTATAGGCCTTACCTATAAACGGTTCGATGCTGGCCACGCATTCACCGTCGCCGTTGATTTCCCATAAAACACGCCCGCTCTGTTGCGCAACTATCGGATCGGCCTTGGCATGTTTAAGGGCCGAGATCTCTTCCAACGACATGCCGGCCTTACCCATTTTGGCATCTTTGGCTTTTTGTAAGTCTTCGAGGAAACGCTTTTTGGCTACGCCGCTCTTATAATCGCGGTATTGCGATTCGTGCATGGCAAATTCGAAAAGTTCTTCCTGATCGGGTCCTTCATCCCAGCCGTTTTCGGCCATCTCTTTGCGGAAACGTTCCAAATCATCCGGATAATTCGTCTGCGGGTCGGCATCTGTAAATTCAAAGCCTTTTTCTTTGGCCAATTGTACCAGTTCTTCGTCCACACTTCCGGGAAGTTTTCCGCTTTTACCCAATATCATTCCCCAAATGCTGTTATCCATCATCGAATAACGAGGCTTGCCCATACTCTCGGTAAGCAGATTCATCAGCGCGATGTTCTTCACATACTGGCTGAAAGGCGTTACCAAAGGAGGATAACCGACACGCGGCCAAACGTAAGCCACTTCGTTGAACAAACGTACGAGCAAAGCATCTTCAGTATAGGGTTCTTCGCCTTTAGCCTTGCGGTTATTGTTTATAGCACTCATTACACCTTTCAAATCGGCCATCATGGAGCCCATCATACCACCCGGCAGTCCGCAACCCAACAGCAGCGAACTCATCAGTTTGTTGTTCGGGTCCATAAAATATCCCAAGAAATCATCAATGAACTCCTGCGTCAACGAACGAGCCTCCATGTAAGCCTCCATATTTATCTCGGGAACATCAAAACCCTCGGCCTTCAGCATGCTTTGTACAGAGATAATATCCGGATGCACCTTACCCCACGACAACGGCTCGATTGCCGTGTCGATAATGTCCGCACCATTATTACATACCTCCAGAATGGATGCCATCGACAAGCCCGGTCCGCTATGTCCATGGTACTGGATGATCACTTCCGGGTGCTTCGTCTTAATCATCTTACAAAGTTTACCCAACATAGCCGGCTGGCCAATGCCAGCCATGTCTTTCAGACAGATTTCCGGCGCGCCAGCCTCTATCAACTGGTCCGCGATATTACTATAATACTCGGCCGTATGAATCGGAGAATTCGTAATACAAAGTGTGGCCTGCGGCGTCATGCCGGCTTCGAGCGCATACTTGATACTCGGAATTATATTACGAACATCATTCAGACCGCAGAATATACGGGGAATATCTACACCCTGTGCATGTTTCACCTTATACATAAGACGGCGCACATCGGACGGGACCGGGAACATGCGCAATGCATTCAGGCCGCGATCAAGCATGTGCGTCTTGATACCCACCTCGTTAAAAGGCTTGGTAAAGGCGCGGACAGCCTGATTGGGGTTTTCGCCATATAGAAGATTCACCTGCTCAAAAGCACCGCCGTTTGTTTCTACACGCGAGAAACATCCCATTTTTATGATAACGGGAGCTATACGTTCCAGTTGGTCCTTACGAGGCTGAAACTTGCCCGAAGACTGAAACATATCACGATAAACAAGACTAAATTGGATTTTACGTTTCATAAATTGCTTTTCTTATTCGTTATGGAAACGCCCGAAGGCGTTTCGCTGTTCTTTCTCAATATACAAGCGGCGCAAAGATACTACTTTTTGACGAAACTACAACCAAAAAATTATATCTTTGCATCCTCTAACACATGAAGTTTATATCCTTATGATTGGTACTATTATCAATACCGCCTGCATCGTCTGCGGCAGCCTTATAGGCGGTTTTCTGCGCCGCGGAATACGTAAAGAACACAGCGAAGGCCTGTTCACAGCCATGGGACTCGCGGCCACGCTGTTAGGCATCAACGCCACCGTAAGCCATCTTCCAAAAAGCAACTACCCTGTATTATTCATCGCCTGTCTGGCACTCGGCGCCCTTATCGGGACGATGCTTGACCTCGACGGACGTTTCAAGCGGCTGAGTTCACGCATCTCGGGTACCGATTTAACAAAAGGACTCACCACCGGCATTCTGCTGTATTGTATCGGGACCCTCTCGATGGTCGGCCCGGTCATGAGCGCTTTGTACAACGACCACACCTATTTATTCACCAACGCCATGCTCGATCTTGTTACCTCGGCCGTCTTAGCTTCTACCTACGGCTACGGCATGGTTTGGGCCGCCCCGGTTCTTTTTCTGTCTCAAACAAGCATCTATCTGACGGCACTTTATGCGCAACAGTTCATTTCCGATGATTTAATCAACGAAGTATCCATCGTCGGCGGGGCACTCATCATCGCTTCAGGGATCAGTATTCTAATCCTCAAAGACTGCAAGACACTGAACCTGTTGCCCGCCCTGTTTTTACCGATTCTATTTTTTATACTCAAAAACCTTTTCTGTTAAAGAGAGCCGCACATTCCTTTTTCCTTAGCCATGCGAAGACAGCATGGCAGCCACGGCATTCGCACACCGTTCGCCATCGATAGCCGCCGATACGATTCCGCCCGCATATCCGGCCCCTTCACCACAGGGAAACAGTCCTTCGGCATCGACATGGTGCAAGGTTTCCCGCTCGCGTACCATACGTACCGGCGCCGACGTACGGGTCTCCACAGCTATCAAGGCCGCGTCATTGGTCAGAAATCCCCGCATCGAACGTCCGAACTTCCGGAATCCGTCCGCCAGACGCCCGGTTACAAAAGAAGGCAACCAAAAATGAAGGGGGGACGACAACAGTCCCGGACTATACGACGATGCCGGCAAATCATAGCTCAGACGACGGTTTACAAAATCAGCCATGCGCTGGGCCGGAGCCGTCTGGCGTCTGCTTCCCTGTACCCAGCACTGCCATTCGAGTGCCTCCTGCAAATAAAGCAAACGCAACGGATGGTCGGCCGAGCAATCCGTATGAGCGGCGGCAAAGCCCTCATCAGCCATAGCCTCCGCCATAAAGCGCTGAAGCGAGGCTTCCTGTACATCGTCGGGATGAGTTTCTACCACCAGGCCGGCATTGCTCCATTTGGAACCGCGCGTACTAGGACTCATCCCGTTCACGACTATCTGACGCGGGCCACTGGCCGCCGGAACCACAAAACCGCCGGGACACATACAAAAACTGTATACACCGCGTCCCTCTACCTGTGTCACCACACTATATTCCGCCGCAGGCAAATAGGCTCCGCGCCCCTTCGGCGTATGATATTGTATGCAATCTATCAGGTGGGCCGGATGTTCCAGGCGCACGCCCACAGCTATTCCCTTCGGTTCGAGCGTCATGCCGTCACGATACATCCAGCGATACACGTCGCGGGCCGAATGTCCCGTAGCCAGTATGACCGGTCCCTGAAACTCGCGCCCGTCCGCCGTCCGTACGCCACACACGCGGTTTCCGCTCCGCAAAAGTCCGTCCACCCTCGTACCGAAGTGTACCTCTCCTCCACAGCGCCGTATGGTCTCGCGCATGGTCTCGATGATGCGTGGAAGGCGGTCGGTCCCGATATGCGGATGGGCATCGGCCAGGATAGTCGTGTCGGCCCCATGCTGGCAGAATATCCGCAAAATGCGGTCCACATCGCCGCGCTTCTTGCTACGGGTAAACAGTTTACCATCCGAGTAAGCTCCCGCCCCTCCCTCGCCGAACGAGTAATTGCTCTCAGGGTCAACCAGATGTTCGCGCGATATGCGGGCTATGTCCACACGCCGGCTATGCACGTCCTTACCCCGTTCGAGTACGATGGGCCTCAGCCCGAGTTCTACCAGACGGAGCGCCGCAAAAAGACCACCCGGACCGGCACCCACCACCACGACAGCCGGCGCTCCCGACACATCGCCGTACGCCAACGGTTCGTAGCCGAGCGCAGGCGGTTCCTCGCCCACAAACACGCGCACCGTCAGGTTGACAACCACCGTACGCTGGCGGGCATCGATACTGCGCTTTAAGATACGGACCGCGCGGATGCCCTTGCGGTCCACTCCCTGTTCATTCGCTATATAACGTGTCAGTGCATCTGCGGACGCAGCTACTTCCGGCAACACCCGCAACGTAAAGTCTTTTACCATATTCTGTTTTTTTATCCGAACAAAGCCCGCAGTGCTTCTTCCACCTTCCGTACCGGCACCAGTTCGATGTCTGTTTTTTTATAATCGAATCCTTTCAAATTGTATTCAGGCACGATCATACGCCTGAAACCTAACTTTTCGGCCTCGGCCACACGTTGCGCAATACGTACAACCGGCCTTATCTCGCCACTCAAGCCTACTTCGCCCGCCATGCAGACGCGGCGCTCGATCGCCGTATCGACATTGCTGGACAAAACTGCCGCTATGATGGACAAATCAATGGCCGGATCTGTCACCCGCAGTCCTCCGGCTATATTGAGGAACACGTCTTTCTGGGCCAGTTTGAACCCGACGCGTTTCTCCAGCACAGCCAACAACATGTTCAACCGCCGCAGGTCGAATCCCGTGGCCGAACGTTGCGGCATGCCATAGGCGGCCGTACTGACAAGCGCCTGCGTCTCGATAAGGAAGGGCCTTACCCCCTCTATGGCCGAAGCAATGGCCACACCGCTCATGTCCTCCGCCCCTTCGGTCAGGAGTAGTTCGGACGGATTGACAACCGGACGCAGACCGTCGCCGCGCATCTCGTAAATGCCCAGTTCGGACGTGCTTCCGAACCGGTTCTTGATGCTTCGCAAGATACGGTATAAATAATGACGGTCGCCCTCGAACTGAAGCACCGTGTCCACGATGTGTTCCAACACCTTCGGACCGGCCAATGTTCCCTCCTTATTAATATGTCCGATCAGCACAACGGGCACACCACTCTCCTTGGCATACTTCAGGATGGCAACTGCGCACTCACGCACCTGGGTCAGGCTCCCGGGCGAGCTGTCGGCCGTCTCCGTAGCCAGCGTCTGAATAGAGTCTATCACGACCAAGTCGGGTTTGACTTCGGCAAGCTGGGCAAAAATCTGCTCCAACGATGTCTCGCAGAGTATCAGGCAATCGCTTCCGCCTCCGGGCGACAGACGCTCGGCCCGCAGTTTAAGCTGGCGTTCACTCTCCTCACCGCTCACATAGAGTACGCGCCGGCCCGGCAACCGCATGACGGTTTGCAGGACAAGCGTCGATTTTCCAATCCCCGGCTCACCGCCGAGCAACACCAGCGAACCTGGAACGAGTCCCCCGCCGAGAACGCGGTTCAACTCCGGGTCATACAGGTCATAACGCACCTCGCGGGTCACCTCGATGTCCGACAACGAAACCGGCCGCGACGAAGCAGTGCCCATCCGCGTCAAACCGTGCCGCGCCACTGCGGGCACCGCCTTTCCGCCTCCTATGGTCAGCGCCTTAAAAGTGTTCCATTGTCCGCAAGCCGGACACTTTCCCACCCACTTTGCAGCCTCCTGACCACAGTTTTCACATACATATACGGTCTTATCTTTTGCCATAGTCCGACAAAGTTACACTGTTTTTCCGTAATACGGTACAAACCGAGCCGCTTATTACACGTCCGGAAGGCCTGCATCTATGTATAAGGAGAACTACTATCTCAATTTCTGAATAACGGGAAGCAGCAAACGTTCCATAACCTCATAGCCTTGGGCATTGGGATGCACGACGGAATAATACGTCGCATAAGCAGCATAGGCGCGGTTCATGGCATCGCCGTTTTCATTGACCATAGCGGAAAAATAATCCACATACGGAATTTTGTTCTTCTTGGCATACGCCTGTATACGGGCATTCAGAAGACGAACTTTCCTCATTCCGTTCTTAATCCACCGTTTCAAGCCACATTCGTCCGTCGGAAGGCAGGAGGTCAGGATTACCTTTATCTTATTATAGCGTGCCAACTCCACCATGGACACCACGTTACCAAAAGTCAGGTTCTCGTCATAGTCACCCATATTCTCGGCAATGTCATTCATGCCACAATTGATAACCACTATCTTAGGTTTCAGATTGATTACATCCTCACGAAAACGGAGCAGGAACTGAAAACTGGTCTGACCACTGATCCCACGACTTATGAGCTTGTTTTCCTTGAAAAACTCCGGACGCATTTTCGGCCAACCTGCGGTAATGCCGCTTCCCATGAGTACCACACGTTTCTCTCCTTTGGCCGGTGCCCCCAATTGTAGGTTCTTGTCGGCATACTTTTCCCAATCGGCCAAATTTTGCCTTTGGGCATTCATCATGCCACTACACAAAGCCAAAACACAAAATGCGGTGGCAAAAACCTTGCTAAAAGTACTCATAATCATATTTTAAATTTTCATCGGCTTAACAAAACCATTTGAAGAATAAACACTTATATATAAAGTTTAGAGTTTGTAAGGTAACGATTTGGCAACCGTGCAACTTTCAGCGTTCTGCGGTGTCATACGTCAAATAACTCATTTACAAAAGTAGCCAAAATTCTTAATACTGCAAGGATTTGGCTACTTTATCTTATTTATCAATTATTATCCATTCTCCTGTTTTACCTCCTTTTCTGGTCAGTCTTTCATCTGCTCGTAACTGATCCATCATCTTACGCACTTGTCGTTCACTCAAATCAAGTTGTCTTGCAAGTTCTG
>CATXZX010000045.1 GCA_958404085.1 uncultured Prevotellaceae bacterium
ATCCATATGTATTCCAAACCCGGAAGCCTGGCAATACACCTTCTCCCCTATGGCGAGGTTTCGATTGAGCGCTACGGCTACCGAGTCGATTATTTTCTGGCGCTCGTCAGCGCTGAAGTCAGCGGCGAACGCCGTTGTTGCAGTGCTCAACAGAAAAATCAAGCACAAGCAAAACGCGAAAATCCTTCCCGCTACTGATTGCCTCATATTATTTTTTCGCCTCCCTTCACGCGAATCAGCGCAGCCGCCGCACGTAAACGGCAGCCGCTTTTGTCAAAGAAACC
The DNA here is from genome assembly GCA_958404085.1 of uncultured Prevotellaceae bacterium. GTDB lineage: Bacteria > Bacteroidota > Bacteroidia > Bacteroidales > Bacteroidaceae > Alloprevotella. The sequence goes on from CATXZX010000045.1 coordinate 285, forward strand.
AATGTCATGTCTGCTGCGTCCCCCTCATCTTCCTATAGGTCACAAAAACGAGCGTTCCCATGCTCAGAACGAACAGGGCTGTTACCACACCCATGTCCTCGGCTCCGGTCTGAACGGTGGGGCTATCCTTTATCACATAGGCGGCAGTGGGGTTAACATAGGTCTGGGTTATGTCGAGCTGTATCACTTCGTTGGCGAGGGTGTAGCCCTTGGGCGCCGAGGTCTCCTTGATGTAGTACTTTCCTACCGGCATGCCTGTGAATGTGACCGTGCCGGACGTGGTTGTATCGTAAGTCGGAGTACAGTGCTTGCAGGGCGTATACTTGTTCAGTTCATTCTTCGCAACGGTCGCCAATCCAGTAAGGTTCTTTATCTGTGCGCAGCTGGGGTTGTGATACACGCGGTCGGAATCCAGCACATAGGTGGGGGCAGCCCCGGTTGTAAGCGCTTTGACAACGCTGTTGTCGCTGGAGCGATAAAGGACGAAGGTAGCCCCTGAAAGCTCTTTGCTGATGTTTTTAGCGTCCACCTTCTTGACCGGGACCTTGATGTATTCATCGGTAAAGGTGGTGTTCCCGGTACAGGTGCCGTCGTTGTTTATGACGAAGGTAAAGGTATTGCTGTTTAGGGCGTACCCGGAAGGCGCTAAAGTCTCCTTAAAGGTGTACTTGCCGGGAGTTAAGGAGAAGGCCGGGGTCTGCCCGTTACTATCGGTTACCGCCTGATATACACGCTTGCCGGAGCTGTCGTAAATCTCGATGGTCGCGCCGGGCACAGGCGCTGCAGTGGTCAGGTCCGTCTTCCGTATGCTGTTGCCTCCGCCGGTACGCTCGTTGGTAAAAGTGGTGGAGCCGGTAACTTTGCCGTCCTGGCCTATGGTAAAGGTGAATGAGTTGGTGTTCAGCTTGTAGCCGGCGGGCGGCAATGTCTCTTTGAAGGTGTACTGCCCGGGGCTCAGCGTCGTAGACGTCATCCTGCCGTTGGCGTCGGTCACGTCCTCATACACCTTTTTGCCAGTGCTGTCGTATATGGCGACCTTCGCGCCGGGCACGGGCGCTGCGGTGGTCAGGTCGGTCTTTGTTATGGTCACGCGGAAATCCATGCGCTCGTCGGTAAACGAGGTGGTACCGGTCACCTTGCCGTCCTGACCTATGGTAAAGGTGAATGAGTTGGTGTTCAGCTTGTAGCCGGCGGGCGGCAGAGTCTCCTTAAAGGTATACTGACCAGGCTTTAGTGCCGTGGAGGTCATCCTGCCATTGGCGTCGGTCACATCCTCATATACCTTGTTGCCGGCACTGTCGTATATGGCTACCTTTGCGCCGGGCACGGGAGCAGCCGTGGTCAGGTCGGTCTTGGTTATAGTCACCCTAAAATCGTTGGGCTCGTCCTTAAAGGAGGTAGTACCGCTGACGGTCCCGTCTTCCGATATGCTGAAGTCAAAGGAGTTGGTGTTCAGCTTGTAGCCAACGGGCGGCAGAGTCTCTTTGAATACATATTCGCCCGGGGCGAGATACACCTCCTTGGTCTTGCCGTCAGCACCGGTGATGCTCTCGTGCACGAGGTTCCCGGCCTTATCGTATATGGCGACCTTGGCGCCGGGCACGGGTTTTTCGTTGGTCAAATCGGTCTTAGTGATTTTGACCGGGTATTTCGCCAGCTCATTGGTGAAAGAGGTCGTGCCGGATACGGTGCCGTCGTCGTTTATGGTGAATTCAAACGAACCCGTGTTCAGCTTGTACCCACGCGGGGCAATGGTCTCCTTAAAGGTGTACTTGCCGGGGGTCAGGGACATGGTGGAAATCTGGCCGTTATCGTCGGTAATGTCCCTGTATACCATGGTCCCCTGACTATCGTAAATCTCGATGGTCGCACCCTTGACGGGCGCGGAACTGGTCAATTCCGTCTTGGTTATGACGAGTTCTCTGGGGGCTTTGAGCTGTATCTGCGCGGATACCGACACTACGGTGCTGGTGCTAAGCGGCACCGCCATTATCTGGTGGGTGTCCTGCTGCGTCTGTGCGACATAGAACTGGAGCTGCGCCGAGGAACGGCTGTCCTTGCCCTCTATGGTCAACGTGATGGGTTCCCTGGGCGGAGAATCCATACTTACGGTTATGGTATGCTCGTTGCCAAGCAGCACCTCCTCCTGCATGGCGCCCTGGGGCAAGCCCTTTATGTCATATGAGCCGGAGCAGTTGACCAGCTTAAAGCTGAACTTCGCCTCATATTTGTTGGTGGCGGGGTTGAAGAGTATGTTCGCAGATGCGGGCAGTCCGTTTATCGAGCTTTCCCGCACCTCTTTATTGGCCGCCTTGCTAAGAAGCGCGGCAAAATACATGAACGCCCGCTCATTGGAAGTCAGGTCTGTCATATTGACCCCGTCCTTAAGCTTTACCGAAAACTTAGACGTACCCAGCTCCAGATGCTTCCGGTCTTCCTGCATGGCAGTGGGGTAATTGTACCCGGACGGCGCCAGTTTAGCCGGGTTCTTCTTGTAATTCAGATAATGCTCCGCCTCGGTGATGTATGTACCTTCACTGCCCACAGGTGAATTTTCATATCCCGCCTTGCCGTTCGCAAGCATCCATGCCTGCAGTGCCATGGCTGTGGCGTACTGAATCTCGTCATCGGTTATTCCGGGATAGCTGTCGGTAAGGTCCTTTGCCTTAATCATCGGATACCCGTTCTGGAGTATGGATATCATGCCGTCCAGCGTACTCTGGCCTATAGCCCCGGCGATGTCTGCCAGAGTCATTTCGGTGTCCTTTGGCGCATCGAGGGGACGTTGTGTGCAGTACGCTACCTGCCCTGTGTTTTTTACGGTATAGTAGGAAACATTTATCTCCTGCCATGCTTCCGGGGTAGCCTGATTGGTATTGAAGTCATAGCCCTTTTTGTACGCTTCGAAGTATTTGGGATACTTGGGGTCCAGCCTTTCGTTTTCTTCAACAGCGCTCAATGTTGCAGGCGGCGCGGCAAGAGCCGTGACCGATATGGACAGACACATCGCCAGGGCCAACATAATCGCAGCAAACCGTTTCATTGTTTTTTCTCCTTCATCGTTTTTTCTGTGTTCGCGTTTCATCATTCGCTTATATAAATGAGCTCTGCGTCCTTTATCTGTACGTATACGCCCGAGGAAAGCGATATCTCGGTGCCGTCATCCACCTTGGAATACGTGGCAACAGCGCCCTTCCTGCTCGCGTCGGAATAGACCGTTACTTCGTTATACGCAAAATCCTCTTTGGAATTCCTCACGGAATACCGGCCTGCGGGGATGTGCAGCCCTGTTAGATAACTACCGTCGCGGACGACCCCGCCCTGGAGGTCCACCGCCTTGCTGGCAGTGAGGCCCGTAATGGTGCAGCCACCAGTGTTGAGCGTTTCCCCTTCATAAACCTGAATCACGGTCTGACAGCTGAACCCGTCGTGGGATATTATGCTGCCGGTCCCGGAGTCAGTTACGCTGGCAAAGGCATTGAAGCCGTCGTCCGTGTAAGACGTGCATACATATATGCCCGCAGGGATATCCTTGGGACAACGGTAGCTTCCCTCTTTCCTGTCCTTAACCCTGCTCTCCTTGGCGTTGGGAGACAAAACAAGACCTCCGTCCTCCCTCACCTCAAGAGCGGAGCTCTCCGCTGTCTCTTCGGCGTCGGTCATGTATGAAACTTCGTCCGGGCGGGTGGACTGCGGGGTGTCCGAATAACCGGGCATATATCCCGCGTTACTGCATCCGCCGATACAGACGGCTGCCATAACGCTCGCCGCAATAATCGCTATCGCCTTCTTCATAGCCCTATCCCTCGCGGCCCAGCTTCTTGAGCTTAATGCCCGCTATGGCCAGAACGCTCGCTGCGAACAGCAGCCGGCATGCAAGGTATACCTCTTCAGGACCCGTCTGGACCTTATCCGTCTTATCCGTAGTTGTCACGCTCTTTCCGCCGTATACGAGGTTGACCCTGTTGTTGGCGTTGACCCACTTGGCGTCTACGGTAACTTCCTTCTTCTCCACCTTGGAAGTGGACATGCCCGAGGGCAGCTTTGTGACCTTCACGGTATATTTGGCGGGGTCCATCTTCTGGAACTCGACGGCGCCGTTTGAATTGGTAACGCGAGTCATCTTGGAATCGGTCTTTTCCTTGTTTTCAAGAGTGATGGTAGCGCCCTGTATCGCCTTGCCGGAAGTGTCCTTGAGGTCTATGAACAGGCGGATTAGGTCGTTGGTGACTATGGTGTTGCCGCTGTAGGTCTTGGAGTTGTTTGCGCCGTTCATCACGGCGAACTTATAGCCTTTGCTGTTCAACTCATACCCGTTCGGGCAGCTGTTCTCGGCAAAGGTGTACTTGCCGGCGGCGAGGCCGGATATGTTTATGCACCCTTTATCGTCGGTGTCTGCAGTCATGACATTGTTACCGTTGCCGTCCTTTATGGATACGTTGATGCCCTTGATGGGGGTCAGCACGGGCGCATGCCGCTCATAGAAGACTATACAGCCGTCCACCGCCACATACGGAGCGCCGTAGCTGCCGTTACCGTCGGCGTCGGCAGGCCCCTGCATGGTCTTGCCGGTATAGTCGGTTATGCCGCTGTTCTCATTGCCGGTAGACCCGGCCTGGTTATTGGTGTTTGTGGTATTGGTATTCGTATTTCCCTGATTGGTGTTGCCGCTGTTGTCGGCTGTCCTCACCATGCCGGAGGAGACAGCTCCTCTGGTCTTGGAGAGTATGAGCTTGCTCTCCGCAACGGTAGCGTCCTTCGGCGTTGCCGAGGTCATGGCAACCAGTTTGGAGGCGCCCTCCTGATTGGTACAGGTGTAAAATTCAAAGTTGCTGTTTATACGCGTATCCAGAGCCGCGAAAACCAATTCGTACTCCTGCTCTGAGCTTTCGGGAATCGTAAAGGTGAGCACCTCGCTGGAGCGACCGGTATATCCCGACACCTTGGTCGTCTTGGGCAGGCTGGACACGTCCAGAGTGTAGCCCACATTGGCGTTGGTCACGTTTACCGCCACCTTTACGGTATAACCTACGCCGCTGGCGTCCTTTTCGAGTTTCAGGACGTCCGAATCGAATTTTATGGAATGCTCCATCTCCTTCCCTGACGCGGCGCGGCTCATCAGGTCTTTTACAAAATTAAGCACTGCCTCATTGCCGGAAGCGGCAGAGAGCCGTGCAGGCGATGCTACGAAGTCCGCCCAGCCGGCGGGCGCAGAAGCTCCGTTGTGTATGGACCAGGCGCAAAGCGCGACTGCCGTTGCGTAGCGGGCCTTGTCCTTGGCCGCAGATTCGTTGGTGTCGAGTCCGGACGGGATATTCAGCGGATAGCCATACTGCATTATAGTTCTGGCTCCGGTAAGGAATTTCTGGTTACTCTCCGTATACACGTCGTATACGGCGTCCGCACGGGTGGAGACTTTTGCCGGTTCCAGCTGATACGCCAGTACGCCGGATTCGAGATTGAAGGTCACTGCGTCCAGCTTGAGCTCCTTACCATCCTCCCCAAGCAGGTAAGAATTCTGATACTGGCTTACGGTGCCGCCGTTCACAGCCGCATATGCCGCCGCACTGCTTATTAAGCAGCAGAGCGCCATAATTGCGCCGACCATAGTAAGTACCTTTTTTTTCATGGTTTACCTTTCCTCCATCTTTTTTGTCTTTTCGTAGCTTTAACCGGCAAACTCCGGCTTCTATAACGTCTTTTATATCTCGTGTTTATTATATGAGTAAATGCTGTCTTTTTGAAAAAAATGCGGTTTGCGCTCCGTCTGCGCTCATGTGCAGGCGTAGCGCGCTTCTGTATATCCATTATATGACAAAGACGTTGAGCAATCAACGGGAATATGCCCGTATTTTAGCGTTTCACGGGTAGGATAGTCCAAAATAACAGACAGGAGGCTGTCTCTTGGGACCGCCCCCTGCTGTTGTTCAGTTATATCAGTCTTTTTTCCTTCCCCTTATCAGAAGCCGCTTGCCGGACGCTGCGAGGTATATAGCTGCTACCACGAGCAGTGCTACCGCTATGGCTCCGCCGATGATGTAAAGCCTTACTTGGCTCGCGTCATCCCCCTCCACGCTTACGGTCAGCGCAGTATTGGTCGCGTCTACGGCGTTGTCAACGCCGGTCTGTACGACCTTAGAATTGGGTATATCCACCGTTTCCTTGTTGGTATAGACCTCGGTCACGACTATCTTGTACACCTGATTGGAAAGCGCATACCCGGAAGGTGCCTTGCTCTCGTTTATTGTGTACTCACCTATAGGCAGGTACTCGAATCGTATCATGCCGTCCGCGCCACTGGTGGCCACGGCCACCTTATCGCCATTCGCGTTTTTGAGATGGAACACGGCGTTCGCCAGCCCCGCCTTGGAAAGCGAGTCTATCTTGCGAATAGCTATCGTCACCGGCTCTATCTCCATCACGGTGCTGGCCGTTACCTGACCGTTCTCAGCTACCGAAATGGAGAATGTGTTAGACGGCACGGCGTATGTCGCAGGCACGCCAATCACCGTATAGGAATAGGCGCCCGCAGCGAGCCGCTCTGCTACCAGTGTGCCATTGGATGCGGTCTGGCCCTTCAGCACCTGCCGGCCTGCGCTGTCCTTCAGGACAACGGTCACTCCCGCGAGGGGCTGCTGGGTCTTTGCATCTATGGCCTTGAGCGTGGCGGTATTGAGCTGCGGGTTGGTTATGTACGTCGGCTGCCTGGTCTGATACCGGCCGCTGCTGTTCTCATCCGCATTCAGAACTATGCCGGAGCTACCGGGGTTGACTACAACCACGGAACCCGGCCCGCCGCCGTAGTAGTTATAGTATGCATCCGGCGCAGGCGCAGCGTAACCGGGGTTTACCACGACGCCGTAGCCATCGGGGGTCGGCGTTGCGTATACGGAGCCGCCGCCAATGCTGTCGATTATGCCCTGGGTAGGCGTGGGTATTGGCGTCGGAATGACTGGCGTACCGCCCTGACCGGGTGTGGGCAAAGGTGTTGGCGAAGGCATAGGCGTACCGGGCACCGGAGAAGACGTGATATTTCCGTCACCGCCGTCGCCGTCGCCGGAATCATTGACCTTTGGGATATCGGATTCCGAAGATGGAACGCGAATACCTGCAGCGAACCGTATCTGGTCCAGGGTATATGAGCCGGTAGGCATATAGTAGAAGTCCAGATGCCCGCTGGGCTTGGGCTTAACTACGGTGCTTGCACTCGGGTCGTTATTCCAGTCGTAGATGTAATCGCCTTCCTCATTCCGTATGAACCTGAGTATCTCGTCCTTGCTGTTGCGGACCTGGAACTCGTTCTCCGTAACGTCCGGAACGTCGTTGTTTATGGTTGCAGACACGCTTCTGGGCGCAACCCGTATTTCGGTAGTCCCGCTCGTGCGGCCCGTGCTGTCTATGCCAAACTGCTGTACAGGTACGCTTATGTAGCCGTTGGGTATATTGCTCACCTTCACGGAATACCCGCCGGGCGACAGCCTGCCTACATCCACGGTGCCGTTCGCATCGGTAGTGAACTCGCCTATGGAAACGCCGGAAATCGTGTCGTATACCGCGACTTTCATTCCTGCGCCCATGTGCTCGCCGCTGTAGTCATCGATGAGCGTGAGCCTTATCTCGGCAGCGGGGACTACGGTGTGAATCACCATCTGAGCAGAACTGGCGTTCATCATGCTGGAGGATTGAATCATGTCCCAGCCCATCCTTTCCTTGTCGGGCTGATATGTCTCCGGCAGGCCGACCAGCCTGCTGCCGTAGTTGCCGTCGGGCAGGCCGTATATGAGCACTTCCCCTTTATCGTCGGAGACGAGCGTGGTCACGCTGCCGGAAGCGTCATATGCGTAAGTACCGCCCGAGAGCATCCTGAACCTGACCTTATCCACACCTGCGGATACCGTGTAGGACGTGCCCTTGATTACGGTGTCGCCGCCTATGGTCGTCGATATGAGCTTGACCATGGTGGGGGTTATTACGAAGGGCTCGATATTGGGCAGCTCGCCGCCGGAGCCCGTTGTGAGGCTCATGCGCATGCTCGGCTTGCGGCATCCTGCCGGTACGGACTCGACCATGACGTTATATGTGGTCTCGCACTTGGCGGCAAATGCGGCGACGCCGGTTTCGTCCGTAACCACGTTGTCCACGCTGTCCTCCGCGCTGGTGATGCCGAACGTTACTCCCTTTACGGGTCTGCCGTCGGAGTCTACGGCCTTGAGAGGCACTGACACTACGGCCATCCTCGCAACGGTATTGCCGTTGACAGTACCGTCATTTTCGACCGTGAAGGCACCGATTTTGCCGACAGGATATCCGGCGGGAGCGGAAGCCACAACCCAGGAATACGCGCCGAAAGGAAGTTCCAGCTCAACGCTGCCGCCGGTTCCCGTAGTAGCGGTGGTATACGCCATCCCGTTGCGGTAGATGGAGAACGTCACCTGAGGTATGGGCTTTGCGGCCACGGAGTCTTCCGCGCTCAGCTTCACCTTCGTGATTCTGCTGTTTATGAACTGGATGGACAGGGGCGTGCCCTCCGTAGTCCTTGCGCTTATGAGCCCGGTCATGCTGCTGTCCGGCCTGTAGGCCGCGTCTCCGGTATCCACCTGTTTTACGGTATATGTGCCGAACGGCAAGCCTATCAGCAGCAGCTCCGTATCGCCCTGAATCAGCTGCGTGACCGCACCGTCGGCGGCATAGTCGTAAGCATTGCCAGTGCACTGGG
>CATXZX010000046.1 GCA_958404085.1 uncultured Prevotellaceae bacterium
CGGCAGCTGCGTTCCTTGACAAATTCTTCTTCGTGTGCTTGAGCTGTTTGGCGTTCAGGAGATAATCACGAAACTTGTTGCAGAGGTCCAGCGTAATATCTCCGAAGGTGCATTTCCCTCCGGTAAAGAGGTGAAAATGCTTATAACTGATGCGCCATTTGGTGTTGCTCTTCTTTCTGGTATATTCCTCGTAATATGCCAGAAAATCCTCCTTCTGCTGGCTGTGGTCGATAAAACCGAACTGACGGTTTATCACCGCCTCCTGACGACGGCAACGGATTAGTTCCCCTTTTTCAAGCATCGACTGGTTGAAGTCGCGTTGCACCTTGTTGGTCGGATTGCCATACAGATAGATTCCAAGATACTCATGGCGCTGCATCTTGTTTGTTTTCGGGTTTCTAATCGGCGGATAGTAGTCGAAGTACAGCGTTATCTTGCCCGATTTGAGAAGACGCTGCCGCAATGTGACTTTAGTGCATATGTCCATATGATTCTGATTTTTATGTTTTTCGGCAAAGGTCATGGGTTATCATGCGGTTATCAAGTTATTTACATGATATCCTGCGTGTAACCGATAACCCTGTTCATTTTAGTGTCGGCGGTCGCAGAATAGCATCGATTTCAGACCTGAGGATATAGGTGTACTTGCCGACTTTCCGCCGGCGTAGGCCGTGGTATTTCACATAGTTGTGAAGCTGGTCGTGAGTCAGATTATACTCGGCTCTGACCTCCGAGTATGAAATCCAATCATCCTCTTTCGGCGCTTCCTGCTTGGCCGTAAACACACGGTCGCAATGAACCTTGCTCCAGAGTGCCTTCCCACGGTGATATACTTTCGGGATGTAGCGGGCTTTTCCCTGGGCGAACACCCACGAATTGCTCACCCCGAACTTCTCGATAATCTCCTTCGTCGTGTAGAACTCGGTGATGGCCTCGCCGTTCTCATCGCTAACGGCGGTAGCTGATTTTGGAGTTCTTACATATAGCTTGGCACGAATCATGGCATCAATATCGCTTCGCAAGATAACGGTGAAACGTGATGAGATTTTGTAAGCGGTCAGTGTACCCCGGTAGATGAGTTTATATACACCATCTCTGGTAACGCCTAAGAGTTTCGCCGCCTCCGAAATAGAGAGATATTCTCTGGCACTGATTTCGGCTTCTGCCTTTTCATGAAGATGTTTCTGTACTTGAGCCTCCGTATTGCTCTTTCTTTCCTGCCGCTTACGTTCCTTGTAAGCATGCTCTGCACACCGCTTGCAGCAGAAGCGTGTGCTGCATTTCTGCGAAAGGAATTCCTTTCCACACCATTCGCAGACTTTCTTGATTCTGATGTTAGATGTTGACATTTTTGAATCATTAAATGAGCCGCTCAATGAGCCTGATATGTATACCATCGTATACCATTGTAGACCATAGTATACACCATCCACAAAGGAGCAGAGCGGTTTGGCTCAATTGTGGACGAGCAACAAATATGGTTCAAAAATGGAGTAAAAAACAGGTAGAAACGAGTTCTACCGATTAAACCGTTGACACTCGGACATAAAGAAAGGCGCTCAAACTGAACGCCTTAATACTCATTACTGCTTACAGCTAACTGTCTTTAACTGCGCGTCATTTGCCGATGCAGAACGTGCTAAAAATTTGTTTGAGGATATTGTCGGGAGTTACTTCGCCTATTATATCAGACAGGTGAAAGATGGCTTCGCGTAGATCTTGGGAGATAAAATCGCAAGAAAGATCCTGCTTTATATTCTGTATTACACGAAATAGTGACGATTGGGCCTTCTTTAATGCTTCGTAATGACGAATATTTGTGATAATGGAATCTTCGGAATTTGTTTTGGATGGTGAACTAAGAGAAACTATCAGTTGTTTCAATTCTTTTATATGAAGTCCTTTTTGGGCAGAGATTGAAATTTGTTTGTAAGAAGGTAAAGAAAATCGTTTTGCAGGAGCAGATGATGTGTCGTCTATTTTATTAAGAACTAGAATGACATTTTTATCGACTATGTGTGATTGGATAGTTTGAAGAAATCTTTCTAATGCTTCTTGATTTTGATGGATGTCGTGGACCAAGAGTATTATTTCTGCCTTGTCGATTGCGTTGAAACTACGTTCGATACCTAATTTTTCAATTGCATTTGTTGTCTCGCGTATACCGGCTGTGTCGATAAACCGGAACGTTAGTCCGTCGATATTTATCGTATCTTCGATAATATCCCGTGTTGTACCGTGCGTTTTACTGACGATTGCTTTGTTTTCTTGCAACAGAGTGTTTAATAGGGTAGATTTTCCGGCGTTTGTTTGTCCTATGATTGCAACGGGGATGCCGTTTTTAATGGCATTCCCTGCTTGAAAGGAATTTATCAGTCGTGTAATAGTATCAAGAATATCTGATGCTATATTTAGGACTTCATCTCTGCTGGCAAATTGGATGTCTTCGTGATCGCTGAAGTCTATTTCCAATTCAATAAGTGAAGAAATTTGGATTAATCGATCTCGAAGCGATTTGAGTTTATTGCTGATTCCTCCCCGCATTTGATTCATTGCCTGTTTGTGCATGGCTTCAGATTGCGAAGCAATGAGGTCTGCCACTCCTTCAGCCTGACATAAATCCATCTTTCCATTCAGGAATGCGCGTTGGGTAAATTCTCCGGGCATAGCCATTTGGCATCCCTGTTCCAATAGAAGTTCTATGATTTTCTGAGAGATGTAAAAAGAACCGTGATAGGATATTTCGATGGATTCTTCTCCGGTGTAAGAGTGGGGAGCGCGGAATACGGTGAGCAGCACATCGTCAATGATTTCATCTTCCACGGTTCTGATATTGCCATATACAACTGTGTGTGTCTGGCATTCGTTCAATTTTTTATGAGGGTTGTGGGGGGCGAATATCGGTGTTACATTTTGTATGGCTTGTGGGCCTGATATGCGAATGACTCCAATGGCACCTCCGGGAGCCGTAGCTGTCGCACAAATCGTAGTTGCGTTGTTCATGATTGGTCTTAAAAGATCAGATTCGTTCAAGAACCTTTATAATTAGTTCGTCTATACTCTTTTTATAGGTTACGTTGGCCTTTCCTTTGATACGATTTGCGATTACAAGGCAACATGTCATGGCTTTATGTCCTAACAATGCTGCAAGTCCGGCTACAGCACTACTTTCCATTTCGAAATTTGTGATATGTAGTCCGTTGTATGTAAAGCTCGAGATTTTTTCATTTTGATGCGTATCGGCTAATGGAATTCTAAGAATTCTTCCTTGTGGTCCAAAGAATCCGTTACATGTAATGGTAATACCTTTTATCATGTCGTTTGCAATCCGCTCGATTAAATCCTGGTTCGCATTGATCGCATAAGGATGTACGTTGCATACGTCGTCTTGCCATCCCATGTGCGAAACAAATTTTTTTTCTAAAATTGTGTCGCATACGTTGTTGCGACCTTGGTAGAAATTAAGTAACCCATCCAGACCGATGCTTGTTGCACTCGCTACAAAAGTACCTTCCGGCGTAAATGGTTGCAGACCGCCGCAAGTCCCGATTCGTACAAATTCGAGTTGGCGATGTCTTTCTTTGATTTGTCTGGATTCCAGATCGATGTTGGCAATGGCATCAAGTTCATTCATAACGATGTCAATATTGCCGCAGCCAATGCCTGTCGAAACAACTGTTATGTTTTTTCTCCCATAAGTTCCTGTGATGGTATGGAATTCACGATTCTGTATGTCGCATGTTATCGTGTCAAAATGGGATGCAATCAATTGAACTCGGGCCGGATCGCCTACCAAGATAATTTTATCTGCAATATCTTCCGGATGTAGGTGCAGATGATAAATAGAACCGTCCGGATTGAGTATGAGTTCTGATTCAGGAATTGTGTGGGGCATACGTATTATTTATTTATTTGTCAAGAGACTTTAGTTCCATTGTGCGAATCTTGTTTTCCATCTGCATGATGTTCGTATAAAGAGTCTCACTTTCGCTTTCCATTTTCAGGATATCTCTTTTCATGTTATTTCGTTGTTCTTCTTCTTGTGAAGCGTAGTCATTTCGCAGTTTATCCAAGGTTTTATTTAAAAGATTCATGCGTTCGGTCATTTCTAACCATGTCTGGCAGTTTTTTCGGGCATCACTGCTCTTGAATTGTTGCAGTTGCGTGTAAATGTGTGTGTCGTCTATTACAAAATAAAAAGAGTTCTTCTCTTTTACGAGTGCTTTGTACTCCATGGCTTGTTTTAGGCGTTTTTTAGCTTCTGCGACAGCCGTTTTGTCATACCATGTATTCGCGATGGATGCGATACGTGCCGCATTGCAAATGCTGCGGTTGTCTTCGCCTTCTTCGTATAAATAAGTTATACGTGTCTTGTTCGGAATAAATACATAGATGCAGACCTTGTCTGTAGGTTGGTTACGGTCCGTTACGAACCATCCCAACTGATTGATCTCATCTATTACGTACAAGTAATCATTGGCTGGCGAGTTAAAAGGCATTCCGAGATTTTCAGGTTTCAGGTATGCACCGTGTTCGGAACTGTACCGTGTGACGAATATGTCATATCCTCCCATACTTTCTTCATTCTGCGCTGCATAATAGAGTGTAGTTCCGTCAGACAGGACATACGGATTAATTTGCGATGCATCATTGTTTGTCAGTCCGGGCAATGAAACAGGTTTATCCCATTTTCCATCTGTCAGATGGGAACTGTAATACAATCTTTTTTTGTGTTTGCTGCCAGAATCAGAAAAATAAATCTTATCGCCCAGTCCGGACATATAAGCCATTACGCTTGTTTGGTCCGTTGTTGCCGAATTGGTTTCAAAGAATTGGCTGTATGGGCCTATCGTGCCATTTTCCGGATCTATTTTTATCAGTTCCAGTATTTTGCTTTTGTCTACGACGAAACTGTCTATGAACATTACTTTTTCTGTTCCGCGGAGTATTTGCAGATTGGCTTCGGCCTTGTTTTGTAGAGCTGTCAGGCTATCGACGTTTATGTCCTTTTTACGCTTGCTTGTAGCTTTGTCTATTTCCTGCTGAATTTCGTCGATGGCATCTTCGAAAAGGTATTGGTCAAATAAGTCCTGGATATGTTTATAGACCGTTTTTACGTCAGAGACTTTTGGCTTTTCATTTCGGACGCCCCGCTTTTGGGCATGAACTAAATTTACTGATAGCAAACAGATTAAGCAGCAAAATAAAAATCTTTTCTTCATGCAAGTATATGTTTCCTTTAATTGCAAGTCAAAAATAAGGTTTTTTGTGGAAATAGTTCTTATTCAGAATAATAAAAATGTTGAAATGCGGAATGTCTTTTGGCTGCAGGTTATTCTACCAATTTGTTTTCTTTTTCCATTGCATTCCACAGGCTATACCTGATTTCCGGATTCATTTGTTCCAATTGTTCAAATAAAGTCCGGATTTCGGTTCGTTTACTGATGTTTTCGTAGGGACAGCGCTTAATCATGGTCGGATATTGTTTATACTTGGCCCAGCTAAGGAGATCTTTTTCCTGAACTTTGCATAAAGGCCGTATGATGGTAAGGGGGAATTTACGCATCTTCAGTTTGACGGGCATGGTCGAAAACTGTCCTTCGAAAAATTGGTTCATCAATAAGGTATGCAGGATGTCATCCATGTGATGACCGAGCGCGATTTTATTGAAATTCAATTCTTGTGCCGTCTCAAAGAGTATTTTCCTCCGATTCCAGGAACATAGAAAACACGGGGAACGGTGTTTTTGCTGGTCCGCTTCGAATCCTGTTTCCCGCACATGAAGAGTGACATCCGCTTTTTCTGCAAAGTCTCGCAATAGGCGGATGTCACTTTGGTAATCAATGTTCTGCATGCGTACATGAAGGGCTTCGACTGTAAAATTCGGATTGTGAATCTTGGCTTGTCTTCCTAAAAAATCGACAAGGGCCAAAGAATCTTTTCCTCCGGATAAGCCTACTAAAATGCGGTCTCCGTTTTCAATCAGGTTATAATTGGTTAATCCTTTGCGGAACAAACGGAAAATGCGTCGTTCGAGCAAGAACAGTTCAGACCCCTTTGATGTCGGCATGGTTGGAAAGAATCCTTCTTATTTCGTCGTAAAATGTTTGTGCATAGCGGCTGCTGCCCGTCGTCCGTCGCCCATAGCCAGGATAACCGTAGCTCCTCCGCGTACGATGTCGCCTCCCGCATAGATGGTCGGAATGGAGGATTCCATGTTATCATCCACTGTAATGGTTCCTTTGCGTCCGGTCTCAAGTCCTTTGACAGAGCGTGGAACAATCGGGTTGGGGGAGACACCTATGCTGACTATCGCCATGTCGATGTCGATGGTTTCAGTTGCTCCGGGAATAGGAACAGGGCTTCTGCGTCCTGAGGCATCCGGCTCTCCTAATTCCATTTTTTGTAGGACGATTTGCTTTACACGGCCTTTTTCGTCTGCTATGTATTCAATCGGGTTGTGTAAGGTCAGAAACTCAACACCTTCTTCTTTCGCATGTTTCACTTCTTCCAGTCGTGCCGGCATTTCTTCTTCGCTACGTCTGTATACAATCATAGCCCGTTCCGCACCCAGTCGTTTTGCCGTGCGTACGGAGTCCATAGCCGTATTGCCACCGCCGATTACTGCTACGTTCTTTCCAAACGTAACCGGGGTATCCGAGTCTTCACTGGCTGCATCCATCAGGTTTACGCGGGTCAGGTATTCGTTCGAAGACATGATGTTGATGGAGTTTTCTCCCGGTATATTCATGAAATTCGGAAGGCCGGCTCCCGATGCGATAAAGAATCCTTCGAACCCTTCATCCTTTAGGTTTTCGATGTCCAGGGTTTTGCCGACGATGCAGTCTTTGACAAAAGAGACTCCCATCTTCTGTAAATTCTCTATTTCCACATCTACGATTTTATTGGGCAGACGGAATTCCGGAATACCGTATTTCAGCACACCGCCTATTTCGTGCAGTGCTTCGAATACAGTTACCTCGTAACCTTTCTTTATCATGTCTCCGGCAAACGATAGTCCGGCCGGTCCTGACCCAATGACTGCAATCTTGATGCCGTTTTTCGCTTCGATGTCCGGAATGGAGATTTGTCCGCTTTCCCGTTCAAAATCGGCTGCAAAGCGTTCCAGATAGCCGATGGCCACGGCCGGTTCATTCATCTTCAGATGGATACATTTCGATTCGCACTGTTTTTCCTGCGGACAAACCCGGCCGCAGACGGCCGGTAGGGCACTCGTCTGTTTCAGTACTTTGGCCGCTTCCAGTATGTTGCCTCTTTCTATGTTCTTGATGAATCCGGGGATATTGATTCCGACAGGGCAACCGGTCATGCAGGTCGGATTTACACAGTCCAGACAGCGTTTGGCTTCGGTCTGTGCCTCTTCCATGTTCAGACCCAGGTTTACTTCCTCGGTTCTGCTGTGCGAACGGTAGACCGGATCCAGTTCCGGCATTTTCACACGTGGAATCGCGGTCCGTTCTTTGGGTTTCATGCTTTTGCGTAGCGCTTCGCGCCAAGGGGCATTCCGGTCGTTCTCGTCGGTTGTCGGTTCGGAGCATCCGTCCAGTTTGTTCATTTCGGTTTGTTCCAGTTCCTTAAAGGCTCCCATGCGTTTGAGCATTTCGTCGAAATCGACCTGGTGTCCGTCAAATTCGGGACCGTCTACACACACGAAACGTGTTTTTCCGCCCACCGTAATGCGGCATGCTCCGCACATGCCCGTTCCGTCTACCATGATGGTATTGAGGGAGACATCGGTCGGGATGTTATATTTCTTTGTGAGGAGGCATACGAATTTCATCATGATGGCCGGACCTATGGCGAAGCATTTGTGTATGTTTTCGCGTTGGATGATTTGTTCGATGCCTTCGGTTATCAATCCTTTGTTGCCGTACGAACCGTCGTCGGTCATGATGACTACTTCGTCCGAACTTTTTCGCATTTCATCTTCTAAAATAATCAGCTCTTTGCTCCTGCCGGCCAATACGGATATAACGCGATTCCCGGCGGCCTTCAGGGCCTGCACAATCGGCAACATGGGGGCTATGCCGACTCCGCCGCCCGCACATACTACCGTTCCGAAGTTCTCGATGTGTGTGGCTTTTCCAAGTGGACCTACAACGTCTGTGATGTAGTCTCCGGCATTCAGGTTGCATAGTCGGGTAGAAGACAGCCCGACTTTCTGCACGACCAGCGTGATGCTTCCTTTTTCCTTATCGGCCTCTGCAATGGTCAAAGGAATGCGTTCGCCTTTCTCGCCCACGCGGACAATGACAAAGTGTCCGGCTTTTCGTGATTTGGCTATCAGGGGTGCCTCGACCGTGAACTTGAAAACTTTGTCGGATAGTTGTTGCTTAATGAGAATCTTGTTCATTCGTGTAATGATTTGTTTTTTTGTTAAAATGTCTGCAAAGGTAATAATAAAAAATGAAAAGGCATTTCTATCGCAGGTAGTATTTAACGGATTAGAATTCGGCTTCATCCCGGAAGTTCATGTCTTGTAGCTTGACCGGATGGAAGAAACGGATTTCGGAAGCCTGCAGGTAGAGGCGGTCCGCTTTTTTCCCGTAGAGGGCATCTCCTGCAATCGGTATGCCGATTCCGGCCTGGTGGGCTGCATGGACACGTATCTGATGAGTCCGCCCCGTAAGGGGGCTGAACTGTACGCGTGTCCGTGTTCCGTTGTAACCGGTTACTTTATATAGCGTCTCGGCGGGCTTGCCGTTTACGTAGTCTACTATCTGGCGGGGTCTGTCCGTCGGGTCCGGACAGAGGGGGAGCGATATGCAACCGCAGGGTATCGTTACGGTTCCGTCGAGCAGTGCCGTGTATTGTTTCTTTATTTCTCTCTTTTCGAATTGTTTTTGTAGTTCCCGATGAACTTCTTTCGTCTTTGCCGCAATCATGATTCCCGACGTATCCATGTCGAGCCGGTGTACGATCAGTGTGCCTGTCGCTTGAGGATAGCGCGTCCTTAATTGGGC
>CATXZX010000047.1 GCA_958404085.1 uncultured Prevotellaceae bacterium
CCGTTGGGTATTCACACGGGCGAAAGTATCGTCATCGCGCCCTCACAGACTTTGACCAACAGTGAGTATCACAAACTGCGTGCCCTCAGTATCAAAATCGTCCGTCATATAGGCATTGTCGGCGAATGTAATGTACAATTTGCTTTTGACCCTTATTCGGAAGACTATCGTGTTATTGAGGTCAATGCACGCTTGAGCCGTTCGTCGGCTTTGGCCTCTAAAGCAACAGGTTATCCGTTGGCTTTTGTTGCAGCGAAACTTGGATTGGGTTACGGCTTGTTCGAACTCAAGAACTCTGTTACAAAAACAACAAGCGCCTTTTTTGAACCGGCTTTGGACTATGTGGTTTGCAAGATTCCTCGCTGGGACTTAGGCAAGTTCCGCGGTGTAGACCGTGAACTCGGTTCCAGTATGAAATCGGTCGGTGAAGTGATGGCTATCGGCCGTACTTTTGAGGAAGTGATCCAAAAAGGCCTGCGTATGATAGGGCAGGGGATGCACGGCTTTGTAGACAATAAGGAACTGGACATAGAGAATGTGGATGAAGCCCTGTGCGAACCTACCGATAAACGTATTTTTGTCATCGCAAAGGCTTTCAGCCGCGGATATACAGTAGAAAAGATTCATGAGTTAACCAAGATTGACAACTGGTTCCTCAAGAAACTGAAAAACATCTACGATACAAATGTACAGCTGAATGCTTGTAAGAACATTAATACACTCGATAGCGAACTTCTTAAAAAGGCGAAGATACAAGGCTTTACGGATTTCCAGATAGCCCGTGCCATCGGAATGGAAAACGAGATGGATATAGACGAAGCTATCCTGATTGTCAGAAACCGCAGGAAACAATTGGGAATCGTTCCGTACGTAAAACAGATCGATACGCTGGCGGCCGAATATCCGGCACAGACGAATTACTTGTATTTATCATACAGCGGCATAGCGCACGACATCGATTTCGTACACGACAAGCGTTCGGTTGTCGTTCTCGGTTCCGGGGCTTACCGTATCGGTAGTTCTGTCGAATTTGACTGGTGCGGCGTGCAGGCCCTGAATACGATTCGTAAAGAGGGATACAGAAGTGTTATGATCAATTATAATCCTGAAACTGTATCCACCGACTACGACATGTGCGATCGCCTTTATTTCGATGAACTTACCTTCGAACGTGTAATGGACATCCTCGATCTGGAATGCCCGTACGGTGTAATTGTTTCAACCGGTGGTCAGATTCCGAATAATCTGGCGATGCGTCTGGATGAGCAGCGGATTCCTATTTTAGGAACGACAGCCAAGAGCATCGATAATGCGGAAGACAGAGAGAAATTCTCGGCCATGCTGAATAGGATAGGGGTTGACCAGCCCGAATGGAGCGCCCTTACGAGTATGCAAGACATCAACACGTTCATTGAGAAGGTCGGTTTCCCGGTATTAGTCCGTCCGTCGTATGTCCTTTCCGGAGCAGCGATGAATGTATGTTCCAATAAAGAAGAATTGGAACGTTTCCTTAAATTGGCAGCCAATGTTTCTAAAAAACATCCTGTTGTAGTAAGCCAGTTTGTAGAAAACGCCAAAGAGGTGGAAATGGATGCCGTAGCGAAAAACGGTGAAATTATTGCCTATGCCATTAGCGAACATATCGAATTTGCCGGTGTCCACTCAGGCGATGCAACCATCCAATTCCCTCCGCAAAAACTATACGTGGAGACGGTCCGGAGAATCAAAAAAATATCCCGGCAAATCGCCAAACAGCTCCACATCAGCGGGCCTTTCAACATCCAGTTCCTTGCTCGCGAGAACGACATTAAAGTCATCGAGTGTAACCTACGTGCATCGCGTAGTTTCCCGTTTGTAAGTAAAGTCCTTAAAATCAATCTAATTGAGCTTGCTACAAAAATCATGCTCGGTCTGCCTGTGGAGAAACCCGCTAAAAATCTATTTGATTTGGATTATGTAGGTATCAAGGCCAGTCAATTCTCTTTCAACCGCTTACAGAAAGCAGACCCCGTATTAGGTGTCGACATGGCTTCTACGGGTGAAGTCGGATGTCTGGGAGACGATTCGCGTACGGCATTGTTAAAGAGTATGCTTTCCGTAGGACAGCGCATACCTGAAAAGAACATTCTGTTGTCTACCGGATCGGCCAAGCAAAAAGCCGAACTGCTGGATGCAGCCAAGATGTTGGTTGAGCATGGTTATACTATCTATGCTACGGGCGGAAGCAGCAAGTATCTGACGGAAAACGGTGTTCAGAATACATTGGTTTATTGGCCCAGCGAATCCGGAACTCCCCAGGCGTTGGATATGCTGCACAACAAGCAGATCGACATGGTTGTCAATATACCTAAAAACCTGACAGCTGGTGAGTTGAGTAATGGTTATAAAATACGTCGTGCTGCTATCGACCTGAATATTCCGTTGATTACCAACCCACGCTTGGCCAGTGCATACATCAATGCTTTTTGCACATTGTCTTTAGACGATCTGGCTATCAAGAGTTGGTCTGAATATGGTGTCGAAGCGGATTGATTAAACATAGCCGAGAACTAAAGAAAGCCCAGTAACAGAAGTATGTGTGAATTATAGTGTAATAGATATATGAAAGTCCGCATGCCTCTGTTATTGGGTTTTCTTAATTTTATCTTACAGCCCTCTATTTTGAGAAAAGAAGGCCCGAAATATAAAATACCAGGCACAAAAAAATTGTCATTACGAAATGTATCACTTCCCGGCTTCGCCTCGAGATGATGTGGACAATGCAGATTTGTATTTGGAAACGTGGTATATACCAAAAAGAATGCGTACTTTTACACGCAGAAAAGAATAAATCAAAAAGACATGAATGATAATACGATACAAGAAAAAAAAGGATTAGACTTTATTGAGCAGATTGTAGAAAATGACCTGAAAGAGGGTAAAAATAACGGCCGTTTGCAGACGCGTTTCCCGCCAGAGCCCAATGGTTACTTACACATCGGTCATGCAAAAGCCATCTGCGAAGATTTCGGTATCGCAGAAAAATTTGGCGGAGTTTGTAATCTTCGCTTCGATGATACGAATCCTCAAAAAGAAGATACAGAATATGTTGAAGCCATAAAAGAAGATATTCAGTGGCTTGGCTTTCATTGGGGAAACATCTATCATGCCTCTGACTATTTCCAGCAGTTATGGGATTTTGCTGTCCGCCTCATTCAGGAGGGCAAGGCCTATGTGGACGAACAAAGCAGCGAACAGATAGCTGAACAAAAAGGTACACCTACAAAACCGGGAGAACCGAGTCCGTACCGAGACCGTCCGATAGAGGAAAACTTAGCTTTATTCAACAAAATGAATAGCGGCGAAGTTCCCGAGGGCGCAATGGTTTTACGCGCTAAGATCGATATGGCAAATCCGAATATGCATTTTCGTGATCCCATTATTTATCGGGTCATCAATAAAGAGCATCATCGCACAGGCGACAAGTGGAAAGCATATCCGATGTATGACTTCGCACACGGACAAAGTGATTTTTTCGAAGGTGTGACACATTCAATCTGTACATTAGAATTCGTACCTCATCGTCCTCTGTATGACTATTTTATCGATGAGCTTAAAGAAGGAAAAGACTTGAATGACAACCGGCCGAGACAGTATGAGTTCAATCGTCTGAACCTAACCTATACGGTTATGAGCAAACGGAAATTGCTGGCACTTGTCAATGAGAAACACGTGAATGGATGGGATGACCCGCGTATGCCGACCATCTGTGGTTTGCGTCGCCGCGGTTATTCGCCAGAGGCGGTGCGTAAATTTATTGACATGATCGGATACACCAAATTTGATGCCCTCAACGATTATGCCATGCTGGAAGCAGCTGCGCGCGAGGATCTGAACAAACGGGCCATACGCGTATCGGCCGTGCTGAATCCTGTAAAACTGATTATTGTCAATTATCCGGAAAATATGGAGGAAAACATGATTGCCATAAACAATCCGGAAAACGAGTTGGACGGTTCGCACACGATTGTTTTCAGCCGTGAACTATGGATTGAGCGCGACGATTTTATGGAAGAAGCATCCAAAAAATTCTTCCGCCTTACGCCCGGTAAAGAAGTGCGTTTGAAGAACGCCTACATTATAAAATGTACTGGATGCAAAAAGGATGAGAACGGTAACGTGGAAGAAATCTATTGCGAATATGATCCCGACAGCCGGAGTGGAATGGCCGGAGCCGACCGCAAAGTGAAGGGTACCATTCATTGGATCAGTTGTGCGCATGCCTTGCCCGCTGAAGTCCGGATATACGATCGTCTGTTCAATGTTGAAAATCCCAGTGCCGACGAACGCGATTTCAGAGAATTGCTGAATCCCGACTCAATGAAAGTCCTGAATAATTGTTATGTGGAAGACTTTGTACAAGAAATGAAACCGATGGATTATCTTCAATTTCAACGGATCGGATATTTTACGATGGATAAGGATAGTACGGAAAATCACCTGATATTCAATAAAACAGTCGGATTGAAAGATACTTGGAGTAAAATTAGCAACAAATAAATCACTCTAAAATGGATTTTACCTTTTTGTTTCAAGATTTACTTGAAAATCTCAACTATTGGAGTATCACGGTTTTAATGATGGTTGAGAGTACGGTTATTCCTTTTCCATCCGAGGTCGTTGTTCCTCCGGCGGCCTATATGGCTGCCGAAGGAAAGATGGATATTTTTTTGGTAGTTTTCTTTGCCACATTAGGAGCCGATTTGGGTGCGAGCATTAATTATTGGGTTTCTTATTTTATCGGGCGGCCATTGGTTTACCGCTTTGCCAATAGCCGTATAGGACATATGTGTTTGCTGGATGACTCTAAAATAAAACAGGCAGAAGATTATTTTGATAAACATGGTATC
Organism: uncultured Prevotellaceae bacterium; assembly: GCA_958404085.1. GTDB lineage: Bacteria > Bacteroidota > Bacteroidia > Bacteroidales > Bacteroidaceae > Alloprevotella. Next base: position 4,890 of record CATXZX010000047.1, read on the forward strand.
GTAGCAACTTTAATAGGCCGTTTAGTACCTGTTATCCGGCAATTGATTTCCGTGCCTGCCGGATTGGCAAAAATGAATTTCGGCTATTTCTTGCTGTTTACGACAATTGGTGCCGGAATCTGGAACACGGTTTTGGCTGCTATTGGCTGGTATTTGCAAAAAGTTGTTCCGTACAGTCAGTTGATGAGTAAAGTGGAAGAATACAATAGTCATATCAGCATTGCTATCATTCTTGTTTGTTGCATCGGACTGTTATATCTGCTTTATAAACATAGCAAAAAGAATGCAGCGTAAGTTGCATTCTTTTTGCTTGTTATCTTAAATAACAGGTATTCGGCCCATGTTTATCCTGTAAACTATGCTTGAATAAATTCGTGTACAGTGTTTGGATTTTCGCAACCTACACAATATCAATTAAAAGACGGAAATTTGGGCAGACTACTGAGATATGATAAAATATATCATAATTCCGATTATGTTTAATACGAAAATGGATAATAACTCTACTCTATGTATAAGTGTATTCAAAAGTATACGGTAGAAACTTCTGAGGCAACCCTTCTGAACTTCTTACTCGAGAAATTAAGTGGCTGGAGTCATTCTAAAATTAAAAGAATGCTGGTAAACGGCTGTATATTCGTAAATGACAAATCGATTACGCAATTTGATTATTTGCTTCCTCTAAATGCGATTGTAAAAGTTTGCCAAAAGGATCACTCGGCATTGAATAGTCCTTACGTCCGTATTGTATACGAAGACCGATGGCTTTTGGTGATTGAAAAGCGAGAAGGAATACTTTCCATGGCTACCAATCATAAGAGTTTCTGCGTAAAAACGATTTTGGATGACTATCTGAAACAAAAAAAAGAATGCAAAAAGGCCCATGTAGTTCATAGACTAGACCGTGAGACGTCAGGACTCATGGTATATGCTAAAGATAAAGAAACGGAAATGCTATTTGAAGAGCATTGGCACGAAATGGTCTATGATAGAAGATATATAGCTGTTCTGCAAGGAATTTTACCTCAATCCGAAGGAACTCAAACAAGTTGGCTGAAAGAAAACAAATCATTTTTTGTATACAGTAGTCCTAAACAGAATGATGGAAAATTGGCCATAACGCATTATCATGTGGTCTGCAGTTCTGATAAATATACGTTGACAGAACTTAAACTGGAAACTGGGCGAAAAAATCAGATCCGCGTCCACATGCAAGATTTAGGACATCCGGTTATAGGTGATTTAAAATACGGTGCAACAGAAAACCCCATCGGTCGTCTCGCTCTTCACGCATTCCGTTTATATTTTTATCATCCTGTAACGAAACAAAAAATGGAATTTGAAACGGGCATTCCTTCAGCTTTTACCAAATTGTTTCGGATAAAAAAGCACTCCTGAAATCCCCCTTCCAAATCTCCCTATTTTTCGATGTTATAAGTAGTACGAAAATTATGATTCAGTCATATAATCCACGCAGCTACGCACTACGACGTATGGCTTCAGGGCCTGAGCTACTGCAACGTGCGCCGGATGATTTGCATACAGACGGACATCATCCAAAGTGAGAAATGTACTATTCAGACAAATATCGCCCTTTTCGTCAGCATTGACGTTAAATCCTACTTCTATATCGACAATACATGGAATGATATCCTTTAAGGCCAAAATATCGTTCCGGAATTTGTTCATAATTTCAGATTTATAGTCAGAATCAAGTTCTTTATTTAATGTAAATTGTACGATATGTTTTATCATAATAGTAATACTTATTTTTTAGAAAGATGAAGAAATACACGAGTCTTTGCTTTAACAGGCATGCAGACTCGGTATTTCTTCTATTGTAAAGATTGAATTTATAAATTGTTCTCCGTAAGATAACGCTCTACCTCCACAGCAGCCTTACAGCCGCTTGCCGCAGCTGTAATGGCTTGGCGGTATCTGTTGTCGGCTACATCGCCTGCTGCAAAAACACCTGGAACCGTAGTTTTAGGTGTTTGGCCAATTGTTTGTATATAACCTATTTCATCTGTTTCAATCCATGGTTTGAATATTTCGCTATTGGGCTTATGGCCGATAGCTAAGAAGAAACCATCAATCGCTATATCCAACTTCGTTTCTTCCGACGTTCCCATTTTTTTTATTAAATGTGCGCCTTCTACTCCGTTTTCTCCAAATAAACCCAACGTATTGGTCTCGAACAAAACTTCTATCTTGGAATTATTTTTGATACGTTCCTGCATGATTTTTGAAGCCCGCAAATAGGGTTTGCGCACAATCATATATACTTTGTTGGCTAATCCGGACAAATAGAGAGCTTCTTCGCAAGCCGTATCGCCGCCTCCGACAACAGCGACGTTCTTCTTCCGATAAAAAAAACCGTCACATGTGGCACATGCACTTACCCCTTGTCCCTGATATTTCTTTTCATCTTCTAAACCTAAGTATTTGGCAGTAGCACCAGTCGCAATTATTAACGTATGGGCCTGAACCTGGCTCCCGTCTTCGAACATAATTTTATATGGAGCGACACTCAAGTCTGCCTTAACCGCAATATTTGTTCGGATTTCCACCCCAAATCTTTCAGCCTGCTTACGCATATTTTCCATCAGGTCATTTCCGTCAATACCCTCAGGGAAGCCTGGGAAATTCTCTATTTCAGTTGTTGTAGTAAGCTGTCCGCCCGGTTGAAGTCCTTCATATAAAACCGGAGACAATCCGGCACGTCCTGCATAGATAGCAGCCGTATAACCTGCCGGTCCGGACCCTAATATTAAACATCTGATAATTTGTTGTTCAACCATATTTTTTATTTTAGAATGTTATTGTTTTATCAATTGGAGTGTAGGATGTTTTTATCAACAAAGTGTTCTATAAGGATTCGTATTATCTAAGGTCGATAATTTCGACATTGGGATATTTGTTTTTATCAAAACGAAAATACGAATCCCCCCACTTCATCTTATTTTTCAATGATTTTATCGTTATATTTACCCATGTGGTACCCTGTCTTAAACTAATGGATTCCGGCAGTTTTGTGGTATTATTCACATTCACCTGAATATCTGTTTTTTTTCGACCCTTATCTTGCATTCTTAATGTGGTATGGGTCGTTGTCTTTTTTACAATGGAATAAAAGTACAATTGCGGATTAAAATTCAAAAAAGCATAGGGATTGACCGCCTGCTGTTCCTCCTGCGTGGGAATGCTGACATTCACTTCCGAACTTTCAGGATTGTATGTCCATTGTGTCTTGCCGTCGAACCAAACTTGCAGATTCTTTGTATGAAGATAATACTTGTTGTTCTTAAAACTAATAGCACCAGACATAGAAGCACCCTTGTTATTCATGCTTGAAGCCGTAAAACTGGCCAGCACACCCTGCTGAGGATTTATTTTATTAGCAATTGCTTTTACCAGGTTTTGAGCCTCTTTTTCATTTTGCGAATAAACAAACGAAATATTCAGAGCTAACAATAAGAATAAACAAATTCTTCTTTTCATATTTATAGGTTATTAATCTTATTTTCTAAATCCGATTCATCGCTACAAAGGACATCACGCGGTTTTGCTCCCTGTTGCGGACCGACAATTCCAGCACGTTCCAATTGGTCCATTAAGCGACCGGCACGGTTATACCCTATTGCAAATTTTCGCTGAATAAGTGAAGTCGAACCCTGCTGATGAATAACAATAAGGCGAGCGGCTTCTTCAAACAACGGGTCAAGGTTCTTTACATCAACGCCAGCGTTTCCGAGCGGATCACTTTCATTTTCCATTTCTACTTCAGGCAATTCAAATGCGGTAAGATACCCCTGCTGTTGAACAATAAAGCTATTGATCCGTTCAACTTCCGGAGTATCTATAAAGGCACACTGCACACGCACCGGATCGCTTCCGGAAAGGAACAACATATCTCCTCGTCCTACCAACTGATTGGCACCCGGACGGTCCAATATGGTACGCGAGTCTATCATTGAAGCGACTTTAAAGGCCATACGGGCCGGGAAATTCGCTTTGATT
>CATXZX010000048.1 GCA_958404085.1 uncultured Prevotellaceae bacterium
CGAGATGCTGACCGTCGAAGAGGCGGCAGAATATATCGGGGTATCGAAAAGTCAGATATACCTGATGACTTCCAACAGAGAGATTACCCATTTCAAGCCCCGCGGGAAGTTCATATACATAGAACGTAAGGAACTTGATGACGTGCTGCGCCGCAATGTCATCTACTCCAAGTATGAGATGAGCCGCAGGGCGGCCGCCGAGACTATGGTGGAGCTTCCTAAGGGAAACCGTAAAGCCAGGAAAGGAGCGGAGAAATGAAGATAGAAGAAATTCCGTTCGACAGGATATTCCCGGCACCGCAGGAGCTTACGCCGCAGGAAAAGGCCAACCGCGATAAATTCAAGAAATTCCTTGAGTATGTCAAAATCCGTGCGACAGACCGCTATGTATTTCCGCCGGAGATACTGACGGTCGATGAGATTACGGTGGCGACAGTGGGTAATTTCAGCGCGTCCGTAGGCAAGCCGAAATCGAGAAAGACATTCAATGTAAGTGCGATAGTGGCCGCATTGCTGTCTGGAAAAGAGGTGCTGCATTATAGAGCCAAACTGCCTGACGGCAAGACCAAGGTGCTGTATATAGACACCGAGCAGAGCCGGGTGCATTGTTTTAAGGTGCTTCACCGCATACTCAAGATGGCAGGGCTGCCGTCCGACTGTGAAGCGTCATCGCTGGATTTTCTAATGCTCAGGGAGTTCACTCCACAACAACGCCGAAATATCATCGACTCCGCACTGGAAGTTGACAATAAAATCGGCTTCGTTGTCATCGACGGCATCCGTGACCTTATCAACGATATCAATTCTCCCGGAGAATCCGTAGAGATAATCAACGACCTCATGCGGTGGACCAATATGTACAACATCCACATCCATACGGTCTTGCATCTTAACAAAAGTGATGATAACACGCGAGGTCACATAGGCACTGAGCTTAACAACAAGGCTGAAACCGTGATGAAAGTCGTCAAAAGCGAACTGAATCCTGATGTGAGCGAAGTCCGTCCGATGATAACCAGGGAAAAGGAGTTTTCAAACTTTGCCTTCCGTATCAACAAAGAAGGCGTTCCAGAGGATATTCCCGGTTTCAGCAGCGATGAGGAGGGACGGGTGACATTCGAGAATATCACCGTGCCGCAGCACAAGGAGATTCTTGACAAAGTGTTTGCCGGTGGAACAGTCAAGGGCTACAACATGCTTGTCACCAGACTGCGTGAACAGTATGCGGAAACCGGCTACAAGCGCGGGCGCACCTCATTCGTGATGTGGCTCAAGCATCTTATGGCGAAGGGCATCGTCGTCAAGGACGGCAGGGAATACAGGTATGACAGGGACAAACTAACGGACTTAAGAAATTGAATATGGCGGTGAATTTCGGGGAAATCAAGCGAATCGACATTATCGGTTTTCTTGAAAGGATTGGCATCCGTCCGGTGCGCAATTACCAGACCTACGCGCTTTATCATGCCCCATACCGGGAGGACAGACATCCGTCGTTCAAGGTCAGCCGCAAGAAAAACCGCTGGTACGACCTTGCCACTATGGAAAGCGGTGACATCATCGACCTCGGCAAGATGATGTACAACACCAATGACATCATGGAAGTGATTAGGCATATCCAAAGCTACACCACAGCGGAGCTTGTCATTAGAGAACGCTTGCCGTCCGAACTACAGGGTGAACGCGCCGGTATCTTCCATAATGTGACCGTGAGACAGCTTTCCAATGAGAAACTGCTGGCATACCTCGGTTCCAGAGGCATAGACCGCACAGTTGCAGCGGAGTTCTGCCGTGAGATACACTTCTCGCTCGGATGCCGCCATTACTACGGCATCGGTTTCGGGAATGTCCAGGGCGGCTATGAGGTTAGGAATCCGTTCTTCAAGGGAACGGTCGGACAAAAGGATGTATCGTTCATACAGATGGGCAACCACAATGACCTGTGTACCGTCTTTGAGGGATTCATGGATTTCCTGTCCTACATGACCTTATGCCGCCGTTCGGATTTCACGCCGTTTGCCGAGACGATGGATTTCGTGGTGCTGAACTCCGTTTCCAATCTCCGCAAGGCGATGAGATGGCTCGCGCCTTATCCTACCGTCACCTGCTGCCTCGACAATGACGATGCCGGGCGCAGGGCTGTGGATGCGCTTAACGAAGCCCGTGACGGGATACATGACGCATCGGGTGTCTATGAGGGGTACAAAGACCTTAACGATTTCCTCCGTGGCAAGCGTTTTTGTCCCTGACTTTTGTTTTCAATATGTAAAGTTCCCTGTTTTATCTTTCTGTGTGAAAAGGAAACATAAGACAGGGAATCGTGTTACAAGTCATCGAAAAGGGATAGCTGTTTGTATTTCTGCACATCGTGTAATGCAACTAGTGGCTTCCATAGGCTTTCTTTAATGCCGGCATCATTCATAAAAGATTCTGCCTTTTCTCTGTCTTTATTAGAAAAGACACTGATTTCCCATTTTACTTTATCCCTATTAATATGTTTGATAATCGTACTTAGATAAGGCGTGTCAATATCTGAAAAAGAAAAGCCGAAAACATGGATTATTTCAACTTCTGCAAGGCTATCCCAAATTGGACGATTGTCCGAAATAATCTGTCGTACATCCTTTTGCAGAGAAGCTATTTGTGATATTGCGACCTCTTGCGTTTGCTGAGTTACAAAATCACTATTGGAGGAATACCAGTCTTCCAATTCTTCTTCATCGAGGTCTGCCGGAGGTTGGGATAGAGTCATTTCGTAATCCTCTTTTAACTCCGCATAATGCTTGCCATGCCCTAAAATAAGTTCGTCATCTCCAACCATACCGTGTATATGCAGAACTTGATTATCAGGTATCTGATACAGTTCCTCTAACGTCCGGGTATAGTTAAATGTGATGAACAGAGAGTCTTTTCGTATAAGATGGATTCGTTTGGAGTCCTCTGCTTTGTCAAGAGAGGCAATCCATGCATTAAACGTGCGTTTTACATGATAGATTAAAGCTCCCAGTTCGTCAGAAGCCGCATATTCGGCCGCGTGGTAGTCCCTGTCTCGGAAATCATCTTTTGATAAGTCGGGATAGTTTTCAATGACAACATTTTCAACATAATTATTGAGGTCCACTTCAGAGAGCATATTTTCAAAATCACTCCACCATTCCTTGGCCTTATTCTCATTTGTTGAAATTTCATATAAATCACATAGCTGTGAGTATATATTCGGTTCGACCTTTTCCAGCCAGTTACGAAAATTCAAGTAACTGCTGTTAATACCATGGTGTATGTCAAAGCCATTTCCGATGATATATAAATGTTTGATGTTGGTGCTACTAAAATTCATTATGTGACAATTTATTGATTTGATGGACGGCTAATCATAGTAAGAATGATTGTCGAGAGAAAGTTCATATTCGGTCGGTTCTTGATGTTAGTCTGCCTCGATAATTTCCGAAGATGCCGCATTTAATATCTTGCTTCCTTTTCCTTTGCAGAGACATAGACCGCCGAGATATTTTGGACTGGGGCAAAACGGGGCAGTTGGGGAACCGCAACAGTTCCCCAAACACCGGTAATATAGCGCATCGATACGAATCGCAATCATAAGAATCATTTTATGCGTGCCGGATGGATGACAGATTATTCCATTCCGAATATTTTTCTAAGCTTATCTGCTTCTGCCTTCAGCTTCTTTGGATTCGCCGCTTTCAGTTTCTGCAGATTCTGCATCTTCCATCTTACCGAGGGATATTCTTTGAAAGAAGAATATGGGGTGTTCTCCCAATTAACGGTCAGTTCTTCAAAGTCTATCAGGAATCGCCTGTCCTCGTCCGTCATCACAGAATTGACATCGCTGACAAGTTTCTCTCTTGTCGCTTCAAAGTCATCGTAGCAGAAAGATATCTCGCTCATGCCGGCGAACTGCCGTTCCATAGCCTCATGCTGGTCGATAAGATTTGGGGCGAACGATTCATGTATGGGACGGTCACTTCCAAGCAGGCAGAATATCAGTCCCTCTTTTATGTCTGTCAACGGGATATCCATCTGTTTGACATCAAAGAGGTCGCGGGGATGCTGGCGTGACAGTGCAGCAGAAATCTTCCCGCCATAAAGTTGTGGTATTGACACAATCCTTGCATCGACTTCCATCCCGAAAATGGATTGGGCTTTCTCACATAAAGGCATCAGGGAGGCTTCACCACATACAAGTCCCCGTTTGGTCTGATTCACCTCAATCTTCACTTGGCAGCCCCGACTTTCACATGTGATTTTGCAGATGTCGAGACGCGGTATGACCCTCATATCCGGGAACCGGCGTTTAACACGGTCGGAAATTCTCACAAGAGTCTCGTTTATCCGCTGAATACTTGTATCCCTGTCTTCAATCGGAATATAGGTTACATCTATATCAACCGAAAGGCGATACAGGTCTTTTACAAACAGATTGATAGCCGTGCCACCATGTATGGCAAAACATTCCTCGTCCGTCACAAACGGCAGGATTCTTAAAAGAAGTTCTACTTTCTGTCGATATATATTATTCATAATCAGCAAGCTCTTTGGGTATTACAATGTCGTATGTGGGATTTTTTACTCCACCTTTCATAAAACTCCGTGTACCGGAACCGAGGGATATGTGGGAATGGTCGAGTTTGGCAAACCAGCGGTGACGCGCCTTTTCCGCAATATACAGGAACATCCGCTTTACCTTCACGGAAGTGCAATCCTCCAATATCTGCTGTACAAGAGAGGCTCTAAGGGAGGTAAGCATTTCCATAAGATAATACACATCCATCAGGTCATAACGGGACGGTGAGAGCAGGATACATTCCATTATTGCCCTTTCCGGTGATGAGACCGTCAATGCCTGTCCTTGATAATCAAGTTGCTCTATTCCTGCGTTTCCCAGCACTTTGGATGACACTTCTGCAAGATTCATGTCAAGCTCTGCATCGTTTAACCATTTGGGAAGTGGAGGTCTTACAGGAGAGAAGACAACAGCTGTCGGTTTTCCCATGGCAATGTAATGAGAAAAACCTTTCAGCTCTAACGCTGAAGCGGCACCTATATGATATTTCAAATCGGCCTGTTTCTGATACGAAGCCAATATGCCGTAAAGCGACGGTTTGTCTCCGGTGAATTGATATACACCGGTGGAGATACGCTGCAGCCATCCCGATTTCATGTAATTTGAAATCTCATTTCTGCTGAAACCTGATTTTTCTAACCAAGAAGTGAGCATTATCCCGTTGGAAGGAATTTCCTGGCGCAAGTTATTTATTTTAGTTCCCATTTTGTATATATTTTGATTATAAATTCGATATTGAAATAAATCATACTGACCATTGGCTGAACATTACAACTTACTAGAATTACAGGATTGATTGTAAATAACCATAATACGTTGATGACATTATCAAGCATCTTAACATAGCAATATAGTAATGATTCAACCCATAATCATGTATTGTAATAGAGAGGTAATCTCTAAGGAATTGCAATGCATCATTTAAAGATTTACCTCGACATGCTATTCGTATTGTCAATTCTATCTCAGTATAACTTTTTACAATTTCCTCATTATATCGTTCTATCAAATGAAGTCTGTTGAAATGATTGGTTATTATTGCAGCCAATGTCGGGTCTGCGTTTTGGGGAAATGTAAGTTTGTATTTGAGAGAGGGACATCCATTTGAATCAATAATACAATCGACTTCTAAAAACTGACAATTTTCCGGATCATGATAGTAGAAGTTTATGGTAAATGGAAACCCTGCTGAATCCCTAATAGCCTCACCTTTATGTCTATTGCATTTAGAACAACATGGAATTAGATTATATAAATGAACAGCAAATTCTGGATATTTTTCTTTTGGAAGGATATGTTCTATTGTATCCGGTTCTGATAATGTACAATAGGGACATTTGTTATTATAAACCCTTCTTATACTGCTGGTGAATCTGCCATGATGCAGTCGTATTTTTTTTGCTATATCACAATCACTTTTGTACAGATTTTTTAGATTATCCTTTTCCGGAGTGACAAAACCATGAGGATTCAGATTGTGGACAGAAGCACTATTGACCGCATTTTCATAATCATTATAGCAGCTCTCCATCTGTGTTTCAATAGCATCAAGAATACCATTCCCTTGTGCCGCAGTTTTATACTCATCAAATGGTGTCTTACCATTGATGAGGGATTGATATAAAGGATACTTAATCATTGTTTCTTTTTGTTTTCAAATTCGTACCGAGCCTGCATATAGAGAGCTAAACTTGGTGGCAGATTTCGTGATGAGAGTTGTTTAAGTAATGCCTCCAAAGTGTCCGAATCATGAGCCTTTGTTCGGATAAAGATCTTGTAATGTGGAGAAATAGATGCCTCTCCAAAGATTTCATCACTTATTACTGAAAGGTTTTCGGCTAACGATTCATGATTTAGAATACGTAGTTCTGGAGTCCCATCTTGGAGTTTGTCAACAATTGTGACATTGTCAGCTAAAAGCTCTTGAACTACAATAGAAGAATGGGTCGCTAATATGCAAGCGGAATTGAACTCCTTTGTAATTTTGAAAAGAAGAGACATCATTTGACGAATTGCTTTAGGATGAAGGTGTACTTCCATTTCATCAAAAACAATAAGAGAGTTTTGTCGTATATTGGCGTACAAAGAAGCAATAAGGTTGAGAATCATCGCCTCTCCTGTGCTCATAGTTCGAGATTTCTCTAAGATTGCGCTTATGGCTAAACCGTCATCTGTCCATATGGATTCGACCCAATCCTTGGAAAAGACAATTTCAAGACCATTGCAAAATCGTTTAATTAATCGTGCATTGCCATATCCTTTTCCCTCATTACCTCCATTAATCCAAATCAATGATTCTCTCAATCGTGCTTCTCGGTCCTCTACAGACATAATCGTATTTTCTTTATCATGAAGTCCGCAGTATGTATAAGTAAGAACAGACTTACCTCTAAGGGATATAAAGGTATCAAAAATACTGAATGATATGGCAATTACTTTTGAAAATACAGGATGTGATGGATTAAAATCACCTTCGTTGCGAATAAGACTTTTTACAAGAGCCTTTAGTATGGAAGTCTTACCGGAACCGTTGGCCCCAATCAACGCTTTTATACGATTAGGATTGTCATCATCTTCAAGATTCCCAAATTCAAAGTTTATATCAACTTGTTGTTCGGAATAAGGGACTTGGGTTTTGAATATAAAATTCCAAGAGTCATCCTCCCCTCTCTCAACTTTACGTCTGGCACCTGACAAAAGCGCATCTGTAGCTCCCTCCCTTAAAAGAGATCTTTTAAAACCTTGATGATTCTCAAAACGATACTGGATTTCAGAAAACCAAGCAGTATCTTTTAATGCATATAATACTGATTGATATTTATTAGGAAGTAGTTGTTTTAGTTTTCTGTAATAGCTTTCACTTTGGCCTAAACTACAGAAGGTTGTAGATAATGACATGAATGAATTGGGCAACACCGTACTCGTGTTTTCTTCTTCTGCGTTGAGAATCTTCAGTTTATCAATAGACTTACGTTGGGCATTTATATCCCAATAATATAATTTTGATGTCGTCTTATATCCAAAATCATCCCAATTATCAGTGATGATTTGAAAGGCTGGATATCTTGTTGGATTTATATCTGTAAAAAAAGGTATATCATTTGGATTTACCCCAATCGGATATAGTTCATCTTCGTTATTATCTTTGATTTTCCTTAAAGCGGAATGAACGATTTGTCCATTCTTGTCTGTCGTCTCAATTATCTCATATCCTTTTGGTAATAATGATTCTATAACTGAAATGTATTTTTCTATTTCATTCTCATCACTTCTTACTTCTGGGCTAATGACAACATTAAGAAATTTAAGGAACTCTTCTTCACTACAATCAAGAAGTTTGAATCTATCAAGAAACACATAATCATCATCCCAATCATCATTATCTATAAGATGTTTTTTTGCATCCTCGGCTGCTGTTTTATATCGAGGATCAGAAGATGACATTAACCGCAATTCCCAAATTTTATTCAGAAATTGCACACAATCAATCTGCCCAGATTGTCCCCAGACACTCCCTAAAGCAGTAATAGCTTTGTATATTTCTAAGCGTTGTTCACGTGTTATAGCCATAAGTCCGTAAATTAGAAATTCACATAATAATTTCACTCTTGCTGAGATCTGATTTCTCCAGACATGAAGTGAGCAATATCCCGCTGGAAGGGGTTTGCTGGCGCAAATTATTTATTTTAGTCCCCATTTGGTAATTATTTTAATTGCAAAATTAGCATTAAAATAAACTGCAACCAAATTTTTACCGAGAAAACTCATTTTGAGAAGCGAGAAATATGGATTTTTTAACAAAAGTGGATAAGCGAGGGCAATATTTCCCGACATATCTCCGGCCATTTTACTTTATGCGTATCCTATATACGCCCAGAATAAAATAAAGCGATGAGTTGCCTTTTATGAGGACAAATTTTGCTTAAATTATTGCATAATCATACTGTGTAATTTTCATACTCACTATTTGCACAAAATAGTGTTCAGAGTATGAAAGTGAGTTTGAAATCAGCCTTTTATACTAATTGTCGTTAAGAAACGGGGATTTTTCAGAATATAATTTCACGGCTTGCAATAATCAACATTACTTTGCACGAAAAATAAAACTCAAACCCAAATTAACGCAAACGACAATGACTCCGTATGTAATATTTGTCATCGTGCTGACAGTGGTGGAAAAGCCACGCGACTTTGACCCTTTTGGCCACGCAGGATTGTCCCCTTTGG
>CATXZX010000049.1 GCA_958404085.1 uncultured Prevotellaceae bacterium
TGTCGGGTGTCACTCCGCCCAATGCCACAACCTTCTTGTCGATAATGCCGTTTTTCGCCGCAATCCGCAGACTTTCATCCGAGAATGCAGCCGGATAATTTTCCTTGGAAATGCTCGAAAAGACCGGACTCAGAAACATGTAGTCAAAATTCTTCTTATATTGTTTTATTTCCTCGAACGAATGGCACGAACAAGTGACCTGCCCTTTGTATTTCACCGGTATTTCCGGATTTCTATGATTCAGATGAACTCCCTTCAGGCCATATTCATCTTTCAGATAGAAATGATCATGCACGACAATACGTTTCCGGTACGAAGAAGGAAGCAAAGTCAACAAACGTTCGGAATACACAGGCTCCGTTCCGGGCTTACGCAGATGCAGGATATCAAGCCCCTCGTCAAACAATGCTGTCAGGATTTGATCCTCTTCAACAAAGAAAGTCGGCATTGTCATTACAATCAGTTTCATTGGAGTTGTCTTCAAATTTCTGCAAATTTACGAACTTTAACCGATATGAAACATAGATTCCAACAGTTATTTACACAATTTATATTTATCTGAAACCACTCCAAAGCAGGAATGCATAAAACCTACTCACGCAAACGCTGGCTCACACCGATTTGCACCATTCCGACTTATCTTTCCCGTTCCTGTTTTTTCGCTTCGTCCCACAGCGCATCCATCTCCTGCAACGAGAGCGCCTTGATAGCCCGCTTTTGAGCTCTGGCACAAGCCTCCACATAATTAAATCGCCGGATAAACTTCTGATTAGTCCGCTCCAGCGCGTTGTCCGGATTGATATGATAAAGTCTGGCCGCATTGACCAGGCTGAACAATAAATCTCCGAACTCGGCCTCCGCTTTGTCTTTATCCAAATGTTCCACTTCGGCCTCGAACTCTGCCAGTTCTTCCTTGACCTTATCCCAGACCTGTGAGCGTTCTTCCCAATCGAAACCGACATTACGCACTTTATCCTGTATCCGGTACGCCTTGATAAGCGAAGGCAAAGCCCCGGGTACTCCGGACAGGACCGTCTTGTTGCCGTCCTTCTCACGCTGTTTCAGTTGCTCCCAGTTTTCCGACACCTTTTCCGCCGTGTCGGCCTGAACATTGCCAAACACATGGGGATGCCTGAATATCAATTTATCGCATAATTTGTTACAGACATCAGCCATATCGAAATCGCCCGTTTCAGAAGCTATTTTTCCATAGAACATCACATGAAGCAACACGTCGCCCAACTCCTTGCAAATTTCCTTTTTATCATCACGCATCAGGGCATCGCAAAGCTCATAAGTCTCTTCAATCGTATTGGGACGCAGACTCTCATTGGTCTGCTTGCGGTCCCACGGACATTTCTCGCGCAGTTCATCCAACACATCCAGCAACCTTCCGTAAGCGTCAAGTTTATCTTGTCTTGTACTCATGCTTTTTACTATTTTCGTTTCTCGCTGCAAAAATAATGCTTTTAAGGCAAATTTCCATCACACACCTTATATATTAAAAGAACTGCATCCAGGAGAAACAGCCATACGAAGAAAGACGAAAAAACCAAACTCGCTGTTACGGCGCACTCCGTACGAAAAATAATTCCGGGCCTTCTTTTTCGAAATATCGGTCTGGTATTGGTAACAAGTATGGAGATCCGATTGGGAAGGTGCTTTCAAAAGATTTGTCGCTAATGATAATACGCTTATATATTGGGAACGGTTGCACATTATACATGCGAAACTAACGACGTGGTTGCTTATGTGAAAATAATTTGCTACCTTAGCAACCTATTAATCGTTATGGAAATCAGTGCAGTGTAACGTTAGTGAATGCTGCCTTCTTAGAAATACTTATGTTACAAAATCTCTGGAAATATAATCATATAATGAGTTCCGATGAAGATCAACCTGCCGTCGAAAACCTCTATGTCGGCTTTGATGATTCTATGCGCCTCATAGTAACCATCGAATATGTTGACTATGAGAAACCCGAATATACCTGCTCTGTTTCTGCCGTAGTGAACAAGGAGGATACCTTCAACTTATCAAAAAAACTAAAAGTAACGATGATGGATTTGCCGGATGCGATAAACGAATCCATGGAAGAGTATACAGAAATAGCAAATGCGGATTTTCAGCAAGTAGAAGAATGTTTTAAAGAAGTCACAAATTGTCTTATCAATGAAAAATGTCCCTATAAGATAGTTCGCAAATACGGCAAACAGGGTTTTATTTGCTGTTGAACCCTGTATCATCTACAAAAATACATGATTTCCCATATTTTCTATCTGTCTGCTTGCATATTTCAAAAATAAAGCATAACTTTGCCTCTATCGTATAAATAAGGAGATACGTGAAATACTTGAGATTATACATAACAAGTTTCTTACTGGCCTTCACTATGGGTTCGTTATATGCCAGCACATCTGCATCGTCATTAGACGAGCGGGATGATAATGGCGTAAAAATCCAGATTGAACGGACCGAAGCACGTATTCTCAACGCCGCTCAATCCACCCTCGAGATTTATGACCTTACAGGCAAACGTATTGTCACACATCGGATTGACAATGCCGACAAAACCATCAGCCTGCCGGCGCAGCGCGGTTGCTACATCCTAAAAATCGGAAAACTCACACGTAAAGTTTCTATTCATTAATCCGGTGTGATGAGGCCTTTCGGTACATTATTGTTCATCATTCTATCTGTTTTGTGCCTCCACATACAGTGCGATGACAACAACAATAAAAAGCGCGCTGCAGTATCCATCGGATATTTAGACTCTGTCCGGATAAAATCTTTGGTCGTACAAAACCGCACCATTCGCCGAACTATCGATCAACTCCGCCTCCGCACACGCGACACAACCTTTATTGATCTTTGCGTAAACCGTTATTATGCCGAAAAACGACCGTATCTATGGATTACACGTAACGGCATCGACCACCGTGCCGACACACTACTGAGAAGAATCGAAAAAATTCCGGAAACCGGCATCGATGCTGAAATTCTTTTTATACCTCTATTGCAGAAAGAACTACACCGGCTTCGCACACTCGACTTCACAGACCAAAACCGTATCAACCAGACGCTGGCCCGGCTTGAATACTATCTGACAAAAGCTTTTTTGCGCTATGCTTCGGGACAACGTTTCGGCTTTATTAATCCCCGGATTCTATTCAACCGCATAGAGTTGGAAGACACATTAAAGAATCAGTTCAAGGTTCTTTTCGACATTCCTGTCTCATCAGCCGGACAAGCCTTTGTCGATACAGCCTTTACAGCGCTGCGTCAAGACCGGTTGCCTTCTTTCCTGAACGATATTCAACCGGATGATACTCTTTATACCCGATACATGGAAGCCTATGCCGCCTCAGGAACGAACAAGCAGCAACGAAAAAGCCTGATTGCGGCAATGGAACGGTGCAGATGGCGTACCATTCCCCGGCAAGAAGGCAAACGCATTATTGTCAACCTGCCGGCATGGAACCTCGAAGCATCAGACTACCATACAGGAGCGCGAATCGAAATGCGTATATGTGCGGGAAGCAGCAAGAACAAAACTCCCTTATTGACAAGCCGGATTAAACGAATGGAACTCAACCCCTACTGGATCGTACCACAAAGCATTGTACGAAAAGAAATCGCAACACAGCATGTTCAGGATGCCGACTACTTTACACGGAACTATATGGAAATCATCGACAAGGAGTCGAAAGAGGTTTTGGAACCGGAAAAAGTTACGGCCGAAATGCTACTCAGTGGCGATTACACGGTGAGACAGGAAAAAGGAGAAAACAATTCGCTGGGACGCATTATTTTCCGTTTTCCCAACAACTTTGCCATTTATCTGCACGACACCCCCAACCGTTCAGCATTCAACCAAACATGGCGTGGAGTCAGTCATGGCTGTATCCGTTTGGAACAACCCCTTCTGTTGGCCGACTTTTTATACGAAGAAGAAGACTCCGAACGATTCATGGAGCGTGTCCGTCTTTCCATCGAACAACCTCCGCAAACAGATTATGGAAAGAAATTGCAGGATAATCCTAAATTCCAGCCCCTGACATCCCATACATTCCAATCAGAAACCCCTGTATACATAGATTACCGTACCGTATGGCCCGACCATACAGGAAAGCTATGTTACTATCCCGATACATACCGATATGATGAGTTAATTATCAAACAACTTACGACCTATAAACTCCGTTAATACTTCTTATCGAAGTCCCGGGTCGGTAAACCTTTTACGTATACTATCGTCTAATTTTCCATAAGAATCTTTTACACAAACTCTTTCTCTGGAGCTCCTTATAAAAAGAATGAAACATATTGACGAAAATATTCTGCTACAACAACTAAAAGAACCACACACCCGACGCAAAGCCTTTGAAGAGATGGTTCGCCATTTCTCGCCCTTATTGTATTGGCAGATACGCAGGCTTGTCTTTACGCACGACGATGCTGATGACTTGCTCCAAAATACATTCATGAAAGCATGGGTCGGGCTTGATTCATTCCGTGGTGAAGCCAAACTCACAACATGGCTCTACCGGATAGCACTGAACGAAAGCCTAAGTTTTCTCAGACAAAAAAACGAAGCCCTGACACTGGATGACAGCAGCGCTTTTCCTGCTTATTCGCTACAAAGCGACCCTTATTTCGACGGAGACGAAACCCAACTGTTACTTCAGCAAGCCATAGAAAGTCTGCCTCCCCGACAAAGGATTATATTCACCATGAAATACTACAAAGAAATGAAATACGAAGAAATCAGCGAGATTCTTCAGACAAGTGTCGGCGCTCTGAAAGCCTCTTACCACATAGCTGTAAAAAAAATAGAAACTTATTTTCAAGAACACGATTAAACCTTTACATTTATATTCATCTAATACATTATAATAAAAAGAACGTTATGAAAAAAGAAGTTTTGAATGACAAAATGAGAAAGGAAAATCCGTTTCGCATTCCGGATAATTATTTTGAAAACTTCTCTACTCGTATCATGCAACAATTACCCCCAAACGAAACGAATACCGAAAGTACCTCCCGTAAGAAGGTAATCCTGCGAAAGAATAAAATTTCTGCCTTTAAACGCATCAAACCCTACCTCTATTTGGCAGCCATGTTTGCCGGACTTTATTTTGGTATTTATGTGTTTAACTATCAGCGGACACGACTACAACAATCCTCAGCCAAACAAGAAACGACCGAGGAATCTTCCTTCATCTTCACGGATGACGAAACATTGGACGAAATGTTCAACTTTGCTGCAGCAGACAAAGATATGCTTTATGATTACCTGGCAGAAGATTACTAACACACTATCATAACCAAATAAACTATTTACAGATGAAACGTATACTCACTTTTATCATCTCCCTGATTGCGGTTATAACAATCGCAGCACAGAACAAGCATTCTTTTTCACCCAAAGAATTCGTGCAGCGACAAGAAAGATTCATTATCAAAGAAGCGCATCTCACTCCTGAAGAAGCGGACAAATTCTTCCCACTCTTTCACGAAATGAACAACCAATTGCGCAAAAAGGAAAAAGAAATCCGCGAACTGATGAGAAAAGTCCAGATCCAAAAATTAGATGAGAACGAATACAAGCACATATATAATGAGCTGAACAATCTGGCTATTAACAAAGTAAAGACAGAACAGGCATACTACAAAAAAATTCTGCATGTCATCAGTATTGAAAAAGCACTGCGGGTACAAGAGGCTAAACGTCGTTTCGACCGTCAGTACCTCAAATGGATGGTGTACAAAGGCCACAATTCACGTAAAGGCCCTCAGAAATAATTATCCGGAAAAAAGACCGATCAAATCTTTTCGCATTCAATTTTTATCTCTATATTTGCGCTTGAAACAAAGGGGTGCCCGTTATTCTTCGGAGTCAATGGTGCTGAGATTATACCCTAAAAACCTGTACGGATAATACCGGCGTAGGAATTGTTTTGTTATTCGCTATCAAGCCCTTTCTCTACCATATTATTCCGTATTAGGCTTCAAGTTTGTCATCCTGTCAATAGGATAAATTAGGAAATACGCAATGATATAGTAGAAGATATGATACCTATACAATTTATTACTCACAAGACAGACCTTTATTCGTATGAGGAGTCGGCAGAATTGGCACTCAAAGGTGGGTGTAAATGGATTCAACTGCGGATTAAAGACGTTTCGGACGAAGAAGTAGAACCTGTTGCCTACCGCATTCAGGAACTTTGTAAGAAAAACGAGGCGACATTTATCATAGACGACCGGGTGGAGCTTGCCAAGAAGTTAAAAGCGGACGGAGTTCATCTCGGTAAAAACGACATGCCACTGAACGAAGCGCGTAAACTGCTGGGAGAATCTTTTATTATCGGTGGAACCGCAAATACGTTTGAAGAAGTAAAAAACTGCTACCGATCCGGAGCAGACTATTTAGGCATCGGACCATTCCGCTATACGGAAACAAAAAAGAATTTAGCTCCTATTTTAGGTCTCGACGGGTATCGCCATATTATAAAATGTATGGAAAAAGAAATGATACGGATTCCTGTCTGTGCCATCGGAGGTATCAGGTATGAAGATGTTCCGGATATCCTGAGAACAGGTGTACAAGGTATTGCTGTCAGCGGATGCATTCTGAACGCCAAAAGTCCTGAAGAAGAAATGTACCGTATGCTCCATATTGATGAATGACTAATACAAGAATTATGAAAGAAGCCCATATAACTTATCCCGGCTCCGAAAAAATATATCTTTCGGGCAATATTTACCCTGACTTACGCGTAGGTATGCGTAAGATAACGCTGACGCCCACTGTTACCATCCAAAACGGCAAACAGTCCGTACGCGAGAACCTACCGGTTATCGTCTATGATACGAGCGGTGCATATAGCGATCCGCAGATAGCCATCAACCTGAAAAAAGGTCTTCCCCGTATGCGCGAATCCTGGATTCAAGAACGTGGAGGCATAGAGCAGTTGCCACAACTGTCTTCCGTCTATGGTCGAAAACGTCTGGAAGATAAAACACTTGATTCTTTGCGGTTCGAACATATTACTCTCCCCTACCGTTCGTTACCCAGTTCGCACATCACACAAATGTATTTCGCCAAACAGGGTATCATAACACGCGAAATGGAATATGTCGCACTCCGAGAAAACATGAATTGTAAAGAACTCGGCATCCCGACATACATCACTCCAGAATTCGTACGACAGGAAATCGCAGCCGGACGTGCCATAATACCGGCTAACATCAATCATCCCGAAGCAGAACCGATGATAATCGGAAGTAAATTTCTCGTAAAGATCAATACCAACATCGGAAATTCGGCAACGACATCCAGCATAGAAGAAGAAGTTGAGAAAGCTATCTGGAGCTGCAAATGGGGAGGAGATACTCTGATGGACTTATCGACCGGTGCAAATATTCACGAAACGCGCGAGTGGATTATTCGTAACTGTCCGGTCCCAGTAGGTACGGTACCTATGTACCAGGCTATGGAGAAGGTAAACGGAGTTGCACGCGACTTGACATGGGAATTATATCGTGACACATTGATCGAACAATGCGAACAAGGTGTCGACTACTTTACGATACATTGTGGTATACGGCTTCATAATGTTCATTTAGCCCAAAAACGCCTCTGCGGCATGGTTAGTCGCGGTGGAAGCATCATATCACAATGGTGCTTGGAACATAATAAAGAAAATTTCCTTTACGAACATTTTGATGACATCTGCGATATTTTAGCACAATACGATGTTGCCATATCCCTCGGCGACGGCCTTCGTCCGGGTTCTATAGCCGATGCCAACGATGCCGCGCAATTCGCAGAATTAGACACAATGGGCGAATTAGTCGAACGAGCATGGGCCAAAAACGTACAAGCCTTCATCGAAGGCCCCGGCCATGTTCCGATGCACAAAATACACGAAAATATGGAAAGACAAATTTCCAAATGCCACGAAGCGCCATTCTATACGTTGGGACCGCTTGTAACCGACATCGCACCAGGATACGATCACATAACAAGCGCCATCGGAGCAGCACAAATAGGATGGTACGGAACAGCCATGCTCTGCTATGTCACTCCCAAAGAACATCTGGGACTTCCCAATAAAGATGATGTACGTACCGGAGTCATTACCTATAAATTGGCGGCTCACGCTGCAGATTTGGCCAAAGGTCATCCCGGTAGCCAAGTCCGTGACAATGCGTTGAGTATGGCCCGTTACGAGTTCCGTTGGAAAGATCAATTCAATTTAAGCCTTGATCCGGAAAAGGCCCTGGAATTTTACAAAGCGAACCACCACGTCAAAGAAGGTGAATATTGTACGATGTGTGGCCCCAATTTTTGTGCAATGCGCATCAGTCGAGATCTCCGTAACTGCGAAAAAGAAAATCCGAAACATAAATCAGAAATAAATAACAACCAGGAATAAAAAAACTTAGACTATGATTGAAACTAAAGTTTCCGAAGGTATCATTACGACCTACTTTGAAAAAATGCGTAACAACCTCAATCTGGATGTAGCCATAGTCGGCGGCGGTCCCTCCGGTATCGTTGCCTCTTATTATTTAGCGAAAGCCGGATTAAAAGTGGCACTATTCGACCGCAAACTGTCTCCAGGCGGAGGCATGTGGGGAGGTGCTATGATGTTCAACCAAATCGTTATTCAAGAAGAAGCGCTTCATATCGTCAAAGATTTCGAAATTAATTACACACCTTATGGCGAAGGGTTATACACGATGGATTCCGTAGAAAG
>CATXZX010000050.1 GCA_958404085.1 uncultured Prevotellaceae bacterium
CGGGTGAGCCGGATATTCGGTTAGTCCAGCCACGGAACTACGCCACTGCCCCAAAATTTTTTTCATAAAAGTAGTATTTGAAAAGTGTGTAAGCATTCTGTATGCAATCTTTTCTGCAAAGATAATGCAAGCCGAACGCAATAGAGTTTGCTCTTTTTGCTGAGACGTAGCTTATCTTCTGCAAAGATAAAAGACTTTCCGCTATTTCACAATAAGCACAAGGTCGACCATACTATACAAAACAAAAAAATGAGACTCCGAAGAATCTCATCGAGTAGCGCCTACGGGAATCGAACCCGTATACCATGCGTGAGAGGCATGTATCCTAACCGTTAGATGAAAGCGCCGTTACGCGGAAGCTAGGAGATTCGAACTCCTGGTACGATTACTCGTACGGCAGTTTAGCAAACTGCTGGTTTCAGCCACTCACCCAAACTTCCATTCCGCATTTTCTCTTAAATGCGTTGCAAAAGTACGTTATTCTTTTCACATACACAACAGATAGGCCCGAAAAAATCACAAAAAATCATTTTTCGACCTCCGACACTTCCATATACAGCCTCAGGCACTCCCAATAACCCCGCTGTCCGTCCTCACAGGGATACAGCGGTACCCCGTCCGGTCCTTGTTCCGCGAAACAAGCAGGCCGGTTTTTCGAAATAGCTCCGTGGTTTTTCAAAACAGTAGGGCGACACGTTCTCCGCCCTCCATCGGCGAACCTTCGCTATACTCCATTCTGACTGTTCGAAAGCCTCGTTCCTACAAAAACATACACATTAGCACAAATTAACACATCCTTTCTTCCTCTTACCACGGTGGTTTTGTATTTTTGCACCAAACTATAAACCAAAGTTTACCATTTGAAACCATCAATCTTTATCAAACTCCTAAACAACGTATATGACAGAAAACAGATACAACATACCGATGCTGAAAAAGAGTTTCGAACTGCTGGAAGAACTGGGCCAGCATCCGGAAGGACTCTCGATGCAAGAACTGATTACAGCACTCGGCCAGGCCAAGACATCCGTCTACCGGTTGCTTTTGTCACTTATGCAACTGGGCTACGTGTGCAAGGACGAGGTCGGTTGCCGCTACTACCTGTCGCGCAAGCTGTTGCGGCTGGGACTGGCCGCGCTGGGTAACGCCAACATTGTAGAACGCGCATTGCCCCACATGCGCCACCTGCGCGACAGTATCTGCGAAAGCGTCATGCTCGGCGTACTCATGAACGACCAAGTCGTGCTGCTCGAACAGGTACTCGGCTCACACGATTTCACATTCATGCTGCGTCCGGGAGCCAAATTCGACCTCCACGCATCCGCACCCGGCAAACTGTTTCTGACCTTCTCGTCCAAGGAGGAACAAAAACGGCTTCTGAAGGACATGGACTACATTATATATAATAAGCGCACCATCCGGAACGAAGCTGAAATGCAGGACGAGATTCTCCGCGTGCGGCAATGCGGTTACGCTACCGACCTAGAAGAAGGTCTGGACGGCGTGCATTGCGTGGCGGCGCCTGTACTCGACCAGTCGGGCGACATCACGGCCGTTCTGTGGACTTCCGGTCCGTCGGGACGTATGAAGAAAGAAATGTTTCCGGCCATTGCCGATGAGCTCAAGAAGGCGGCCGAACAGATTTCCACCAGTTGCAGTTAACAAACAAACCTATATAAAGAATGAAAAACTTCACCTATTACAATCCAGTAAAGGTTATTTTCGGCGCAGGCGAACTGCAAAGAATCGGAACCGAAGCGAAGATTTTAGGCAGCAAGGCCATGCTGGTATCCTACAAGGAACCGGGCATGCTCCTGCCTCTCCTCGAACGCATCACCCGCCTGCTTAAAGAGGCCGGCGTTACCGTTACCGACTTTTTTGAGGCGGAACCTAATCCCGACATCACGACCGTAGCCACCGGAGCTGCCCGTTGCCGTGAAGAGGGTATCGATCTGGTTATCGGCGTAGGCGGAGGCAGTGCGATGGATGCGGCCAAGGCCATAGCCGCCGCAGCATACTACGAGGGCGATCCCTGGCAGATGGTATGCAGCCGCCACGACTGTGCCACCGCTGTTCCGCCCGTCCGTGCGCTCCGCAAACTGATGGTACCGACCCTGCCGGCCACCGGAAGCGAGATGAACCTGTGCGCTGTGGTAAGCAACCGCCGGTTAAAAGAAAAATCCTATATCTGGGCCGAATGCCTCTACCCCGAAACGTCCATTATCGACCCCGAACTGACCGTAAGCCTTCCGCCTTACCAGACGGCATGCGCCGCGGCCGACACCATCTCGCATGTTCTCGAAATCTACCTGAACGGCGAAGAGGACAGCGACCTGCAACACTATTTTCAGGAGGGCGTCATGCGTACCGTCATGGACAACATCGGTAAAGTGCTGGACAACCCGTCGGACCTGTCGGCCCGCTCGCACCTGCAATGGGCTGCAACGTGCGCCATCAACGGATGGGCCTCGCCGGGAGATGCCTGGACCCCCATCCACCAAATAGGCCACGTACTGACCTCACGCCACCAGGTGGCCCACGGCGCGTCGCTGGCCATGCTGATGCCGGCCTGGATGCGCTACATGTGGCAGCGCAAACCGGCCATTTACGCCCGGTTTGCGACCAACGTCATGCAACTGTCGCCCGCGGGCCTGAGCGAGGCCGAACTCATCACCGCGGGTATCGATGCCTTTGCCGCTTTTCTGAAACGCATCGGCACGCCTTGTTCGCTACGCGAAGGCAACATCACGCCGGACGACCTTCAGGCCATCTGCGACGGAGTTGTGACCGTAAGTTTCGGCGCCGACGGCATGTTGGCCTGCAATCCGCCTGTCAGCCGTCAGGATATTCTCGAAATTCTGAAATCCGCTTATTAAAAGAACCCCTTAACTCCGTCATCCGATTATGAACAGAATCCAGAAAATCGCCATCGGGACTTGCCTGCTCCTACTGCCGGCCGGGCCGCTGCTGCATGCGCAGGAAGGAAACAGGCCGATATGGCTATCGGAAGCCGCCCGGAAAAAGCTGGCCGGCACAAAGATACTCTTTGTCGAACGCGAACAATACGCATCCGACCACCACAACACGGCTACGCTCTTCCAGCCGGGCGAAATCAACGAGAACAGTTTTGCCCCCGGAGGCGCCCTGCGCGTGTTCGATGTGGACACACGGACGTTCAAGACGCTCATCGACACACGCGAAGGCGTTGTGCGCGATCCCGAAGTGTCCTTCGACGGTACGAAGATTGTCTTTTCCATGCGCAAGAACAAGTCCGACAGTTACCACATCTACGAAATCAACGCCGACGGCACGGGGCTGCGCCAATTGACACGCGCCAAAGGAGTTTCGGACATCGACCCGCTGTATCTGCCCGACGGCGGCATCGTGTTTACTTCCACCCGGCAACCCAAATACTGCATGTGCAACCGCCACATCATGGGTAACCTGTTCCGCATGGACTCCGACGGAGCCAATATCACGCAGATAGGTGTCAGCACCTTGTTCGAGGGACACGCTTCCTTGCTGAGCGACGGGCGCATCCTGTACGACCGTTGGGAATATGTGGACCGGAATTTCGGCGACGCCCAAGGTTTATGGACCGTGAACCCTGACGGAACCAAACATTCCATCTACTACGGTAACAACACGGCATCGCCCGGCGGTGTCATCGACGGGCGCGAAATGCCCGGCACCGACTTGGTAGCCTGTATATTCGGTTCGTGCCACGACCGCCCGTGGGGCGCGCTGGCCATAATCGACCGAAAGAAGGGCGTAGACGGCGCCGACGCCGTCGTATCCATCTGGCCGAAAGAATCGCTGGGCCTCGTCGGAAAAGGAAATCTGGACTCGTTCAAATGGATAGACCGGATGTACGAAGATCCGTTCCCCTTAGACAACCAGAACCTGCTGGTATCGCGCTCCATCTGGTGCAAACGTGGCCCCTGGAACGCTATTATGGACACCAAGATGGGCATCTACCTGGTCAACCGCGACGGTTCGGAAGAACTGCTGTTCGAAGCCGGTCGGAGTGTGTTCGACCCCATGCCGCTCAGCCCGCGCAAAAAACCGCTGGCACTGCCCTTCATGCGCAACTTCACAGACAAGGACGGCAGTTTCTACGTGGAGAATGTCTACGAAGGTACCCACATGAAAGGTGTTGCCAAAGGTAGCGTAAAATACCTGCGCGTCATCGAATCGCCCGAAAAGCGTTCGTGGACGAATGCCGGCTGGGGCGGACAGGGCGAACAGGCACCTGCGCTCAACTGGCACAGTTTCGAGAACAAGCAGATACTGGGTGAAGTCCCCGTCGAAGCCGACGGATCGGCCTATTTCATGGTTCCGGCCGGCAAGCACGTGTTCTTTCAACTGCTCGACAAAGACAAAAAAATGATTCAGTCCATGCGCAGCGGCGTCAGCCTGATGCCGGGCGAGATCAACGGCTGCGTCGGTTGCCACGAAGACCGCCTCTCGATCCCCGTACCCATGAAGAAACGTCCCATGGCACTGCTCGGAAAAGCAAAGACCCTGACACCCTGGCGAGGAAAGAAGCCCGTCAAGTTCTCATTCCTCGAACACGTTCAGCCCATTCTGGACAAGAATTGCGTGCGTTGCCACGACTTTGACGAAAAGAACCGCAAGAAACTTGTTTTGGCCCGCGACCTGAATCCCTTCTTCAATGCCGCTTACGTCAACATGCAGGTGGCGAAGGTCGTGCGGCTTATCGGTGGTGGCCCGGCGGACATTCAGGAAGCATACTCCTGGGGAAGTCATGCCAGCCGGCTCACAAAAATCATCGACGGCAACCATCACGGCATACACCTGTCCCGCGCGGACAAGGAAATGCTTTACACGTGGATGGACATGAACGGCGTTTATTATCCGGTGTACGAATCGGCCTTCGACAACACGCTGGCCGGACGCTGCCCGCTGACCAACGAAGAAATGGCGGAACTGGGAAAACTGACCCGCATCAACTTCTGGTGGCTGAACGGCTATGGGAGGAAGATGCCGGCACAAATCGCATTCGACCGGCCCGAACTAAGTCCCTGCCTGGACAGCGTCCGCAACGACAAGGTCCAATACGCCCGCGCGCTGGAGCTTATCAAAACCGGCAAGAAGCGTCTGAAAGAAACGCCGAGGGGCGACATCGAGAAAGACCTCGTCCCCTGTGAACGCCACAAGGCCATGTTGCAAAAATACGCCGACCGGCTGAAAGAGAACCAGGCCTGTACGCAAAGTATTGTGGACAACAAGAAAAAATACGACGAATAACCCATACAATCAACAAGAACCTTCCTATGAATACAAATACAGACATAGCCCGCATGATAGACATCAGCGCCGTCCGGGCCGATTCAAGTCTGAAAGAGATCGAACAAATACTTGAAGCCACCGAGAAATACCGTTTTATCTGCGTATTCGTCATGCCTTCGATGCTCGATAGGGTACGCGAACGGATAGCCGGAATCCCGGGAGTAGGCCTCGGCGGAATCGTCGGATTCCCGTCAGGTGGCGAGAGTACGGCAACAAAATGTTACGAGGCGACCGAACTGAAAACAAAAGGCTGTACCGAAATCGACATGGTCATGAACATAGGCCTGCTGAAATCGGGCCTTTACGAAAAAGTGGCCGAAGACATCCGTGCCGTCCGGGAAGTCGTAACGCCTCTGCCGCTGAAAGTCATCATCGAAGTAGCCCTGCTGACCGACAGCGAGATAGCCGATGCGGCCCGCATCGTACGCGACTGCGGAGCCTCGTTCGTCAAAACCGGCACCGGATGGGCCGGGGCCACGACGGAGCATCACATCCGTGTCATCAAGGAGGCCGTGGGCGATACGATTCCGCTAAAAGTTGCCGGCGGCGTACGTACATTGCAGACACTGACGGCTATGAAAGAACTCGGCGTATCGCGTTTCGGAATCGGTTACAAATCCGCCATCAGCATTTTAGAAGAATCTGAAAAAAACAAGCAGCCATGAGTGCTTATATCATAAGCTACGATTTAGGGACCGGAGGCATCAAGACATCGCTCATCAATGCCGAAGGACAAATCGTGGACAGTCTTTTCGCCGCCTATCCTACCTATTATCCTTGTCCGGGCCAGGCGGAACAGGCACCCGAGGATTGGTGGAACGCCATTGTAGAGACGACGCGCAAACTCCTGGCGCGAGCCGGCAACGAGGTGGCCGCCCAGGTGAAATGTCTGGGCATATCGGGACACAGCCTGGGAGTCGTACCCATCGGAAAGGAGGGCGAACTACTACGCCGTACCACACCCATATGGAACGACCAGCGGGCTACGGAACAGGCCGACCGCTACTTTGCCGGCATCGATACTGGCCAATGGTACGACACGACCGGAAACGGATTTCCGCCGGCCTGTTACCCGATATTCAAAATCATGTGGTACAAGGAACACGAGGCCGAAATGTTTGCCCGTACAGATAAGATTATAGGTACGAAGGACTATTGCAACTACCGCTTCACAGGCGTTCTGTGTACCGACCCGTCGTATGCGTCGGGCTCGGGTGTCTACAACCTTGCCGCCGCCTCGTATGACGACACACTCATCGAAGCATCAGGACTTCCGCGGCATATTTTCCCCGACATCCGACCTTCCGACAGCGTCATCGGCACCATCCTCCCCAAGGTTGCGGTCCTGACCGGACTGCCAGCCGGCGTGAAGGTGGTTGCCGGGGGTGTGGACAACTCCTGCATGGCATTGGGGGCCAAAGGTACCCGCGACGGACGAAGCTACACGTCGCTGGGTTCATCGGCATGGGTGGCACTGGTATCGAAACGCCCCATACTGAACAGCCGGAGGCAGACATACGTCTTTGCCCACGTCCTACCCGGACTGTACGCTTCGGCCACCTGTATTTTCTCGGCAGGTACAAGCCTTCAGTGGGTTCGTAACACCTGTTGTCCGGACCTGCTGGAAAAAGAGAACACCACCGGTGAGAACGCATACGACGCCATCGGAAGACTGGCGGCATCGGCCGTTCCCGGTGCAAAAGGGCTGCTGTTCAATCCGAGCCTAGCCGGCGGTTCGATGATGGAGCCCGTGCCCTACATGGGCGGAGCCTTTGCCGGACTGCGCCTGCACCACACGCGTGCCGACCTGCTACGGGCCACGTTGGAAGGCATTGCCCTCAACCTGCGTGTGGCACTGGACACACTACGCACACAGACCAGCATGTCCGGCCCCATGTTGTTCGTTGGCGGAGGGGCCAAGAGTGCTTTTTGGATGCAGCTGTTTGCCGACATCTACGGACTGCCCGTCCTGAAGACGCGCATCGACCAGGAGGCCGCCACCCTCGGAGCCGCTGCGCTGGCCCTGAACGGCATAGGGTTATGGAAAGGTTACGACAACATCGGCTCACTGCACACCGACGAGAAAGTATTCCTTCCGCAACCGGACACGACGGCATTCTACGAACAGACCGTTTTACCCCAGTTCACCAAACTGACCGGACTCATTGCCGAACTGGAAACTTTTAAACAAAGAAATGTATGAAAACCCGATATTCGCTGTTCCGGAAAAGCATTCCGGCCGTACTCGTCTGCGGATTGGCACTCGTCTGGACCGGCTTCATGAACCGTAACGTCACGACTGTCGAACAGACACCGCTCTTTGTCACCGACATCCTGGTTGCCGGCAAACAATTGCTCATAGCCGAAAAAGGCAGCGGACGCATTGCGCTCTACACCCGCGACGGAAAGACACGCCTGCGCGAGTGGAAGGTGCCCGATACGCCTACGGGAATGGCCGTCGAGGGCCGGCACGTATGGGTAACTACGGGCACGACACGCAACGGAGTATCGTTGATTGACCTCGAGGGGTCCGGAAACGAAGCCGAAGCATTTATCCCCACTGCTTCGGGGGCCTGCGCACCGGTTATCGCCCCGAGGCTGAACCGTCTGTACGTATGCAACCGTTTTGCCGGCACCGTTTCCGAGATAGACCGGAGCGCACGCAAGGTGGTCCGCACGGTCCGTGTGCTGCGCGAACCGAACACGGCCGTTCTGAGCCAAGACGGTCGCCACCTGTTCGTAGCCAATTTCTTACCGGACGGACGGGCCGATGCCGACATCGTAGCTGCCAGTGTCTCGGTGATTGACGTAGAGACATTCCGCAAGGTCAAGGACATCCAGCTGGCCAACGGCAGCAACGCCCTGCGCGGCATGGCGCTCTCGCCCGACGGCGATTACGTTTTTGTGACCCATAATTTAGGGAGATTCCAGGTTCCCACCACACAGTTGCAGCAGGGATGGATGAACACCAGTGCCCTGAGCGTCATCCACACCCGGACGCTGACGTACGGCGGCGCCGTCCTGCTGGACGAACCGGACCGGGGGGCGGCCGGGGTATGGGATGTGGCATGCGACACGGCCCACATAGCCGTAACCCACAGCGGTACGCATGAACTGAGCGTCATCGACTACAAAAAATGGAAGTCGCTCTACGAGACGTATGCCGACAAAGAAGCCCTGTCGTACGACCTGCGCTTCCTGAACAGCGGCAACGTACGCCGCCGCATCCCGCTGAAGGGCAACGGACCGCGGGCCATGGCGCTGGCCGACGGAACGGTGTTTGCCATGACCTATTTCTCGGACACGCTGAACGTGCTGCCGCTCGGCAAAACCGGAACGTTAAAGCCCCTTTTGTTTATTGCCGAATTTTGCCGCAGAGAAACAAAAAAAGGA
>CATXZX010000051.1 GCA_958404085.1 uncultured Prevotellaceae bacterium
TGGTCCTCCTCGGTCTCGGAGCAGTAGCCGGCGAAGATGTCGGTCGACAGGCCGCCACGAAGGCTGCCGCTCAGAAACGGTATCGCTCGTATGTGCGTAAAACGAAAGAAGACTGGACTCTGTAAATAAAAGTACTGAGTTTATTTTAGTAAAAGGTGTAGCTCCTGTTCATAGAGGGCTACACCTTTTATTCTTATGTAACCCTCGGACAACGTGGCGGGCATGTGTACGTAATGCGGCCTGGAGGGGATGGAGATAGCGTGTGCGTCATATTTCTTTACTATCTTGTCAGATAATGCTGACAAAAAGACATAATGAAAGTTTTTTGAGGCGATGAACGTTTTGGCACGAGAGTTGTTTATGATGTTAGTGTCGGTGCAGAAAATAACTGATATAATAACAACGATAGAAACAAAATAAAAAAATACGACTATGGGAAAAATTATTGGAATTGACTTAGGAACGACCAACTCGTGTGTATCCGTATTCGAGGGTAATGAACCGGTGGTTATTACGAACAGCGAAGGGAAACGTACAACACCTTCAGTGGTAGGCTTTGTAGAGGGTGGTGAACGTAAGGTGGGAGACCCTGCAAAACGTCAGGCTATTACAAATCCTAAACGTACGGTCTTCTCTATTAAACGTTTCATGGGTGAAACTTATGATCAGGTACAGAAAGAAATATCCCGTGTTCCTTACTCGGTTGTAAAGGGGGAAAACAATACACCGCGTGTGGACATCGACGGTCGCCTCTATACTCCGCAGGAAATTTCAGCTATGATTCTTCAGAAAATGAAGAAAACGGCTGAGGATTACCTGGGACAAGAAGTAACGGAAGCTGTGATAACAGTACCGGCTTATTTCTCGGATTCACAGCGTCAGGCAACCAAAGAAGCCGGTCAGATTGCCGGACTCGAGGTGAAGCGAATCGTGAATGAGCCGACTGCCGCTGCACTGGCTTATGGCCTTGATAAATCGAATAAGGATATGAAGATTGCCGTATTCGACCTCGGTGGCGGTACGTTCGATATCTCGATTTTGGAATTTGGCGGCGGTGTATTCGAAGTTCTTTCTACAAATGGTAATACACACCTCGGCGGTGATGATTTCGACCATGTAATTATCAACTGGCTGGTAGAAGAATTTAAAAATGACGAAGGCGCAGATTTGACAACCGATCCTATGGCCATGCAGCGTCTGAAAGAAGCTGCTGAAAAAGCAAAGATTGAATTGTCCTCTTCTTCTTCTACGGAGATCAACTTGCCTTATATTATGCCCGTAGGTGGTGTGCCCAAACACTTGGTCAAGACGCTTACCCGTGCTAAGTTCGAGAGTCTGGCTCACCAGTTGATTCAGGACTGTCTGGTTCCTTGCCAGAACGCGATTAAAGATGCAGGTCTGAGTACATCGGATATTGACGAAGTTATTCTGGTCGGAGGTTCAACCCGAATTCCTGCCGTTCAGAAACTTGTGGAAGATTTCTTTGGCAAAACGCCTTCGAAGGGTGTGAACCCGGATGAAGTTGTGGCAGTCGGTGCAAGCGTACAGGGTGCCATTCTGAACAAAGAAGGTGGGGTAGGCGATATTGTTCTGCTCGATGTGACTCCGTTGTCTATGGGTATTGAGACCTTGGGTGGAGTCATGACTAAACTGATCGATGCCAATACGACAATACCTTGTAAAAAGAGCGAAGTATTCTCGACCGCAGCAGATAATCAGACAGAAGTGACCATCCACGTATTGCAGGGCGAACGTCCTATGGCTGCTCAGAATAAGTCTATCGGTCAGTTCAACCTGACGGGTATAGCTCCGGCTCGTCGCGGAGTACCTCAGATTGAAGTATCTTTCGATATCGATGCAAACGGTATCCTGAAAGTATCGGCTAAAGATAAGGCTACAGGTAAGGAACAGGCTATTCGCATTGAGGCTTCGAGTGGCTTGAGCAAAGAGGAAATCGACCGAATGAAGGCAGAAGCGGAAGCAAATGCCGAGGCAGATAAGAAGGAAAAAGAGCGTATCGAAAAATTAAATCAGGCTGACAGCATGATTTTCCAGACCGAAAACCAATTAAAGGAACTGGGAGATAAAATGCCGACAGAACAGAAGGGTACGATTGAGGCTGCATTGCAGAAATTGAAAGATGCCCATAAAAGTGGCGATTTGGCGGCAATCGATATGGCTATGAACGAATTGAATACGGCATGGCAGACAGCTAGCGCACAGATGTATCAGCAGACAGGAGCGCAGCAACCGGGTAATCAACAGTCGTCCGGTCAGTCGAATTCATCCGATAAGGAGGATATTCAAGATGCCGATTTTGAGGAAGTGAAGTAAGTATCGGTAACTATCCGAAATAATAAAAAAGGATTGTAGCTCAATGAGTTGCACTCCTTTTTTTTCGTTTTCTCTTTGTCTGATGCGTAGATTTGCAGGTGTACAGTTGTTGCGAGATGGTGTTGGACGGAGGTAAGGAAACACCATGCATCGGGAGGGTGGAACGCGGGGAACATTAGGTTCTATTCTTATCAATCCGTGGCCCGTTTTTTTTGAAATCCGGGCCACATAAATCAAAAAAGCAGGCCCGATTGTTTTGTTATCTACACCTGGAAAGACATTGTCGGTGTCTGTGGATTTTGTCGGTTGCTTATTGTGCCTTCCTTTTTTGTTTCTTTTCGATGCTGCTTGTTCGGGGTGGAAAATATCCGTTCAAGTCTTCTTTAATATCTTCTATAATTTTGTGTTTCAAGTTCTTTTGTGTGTTTTTGTTTACATAATAAGTTTTCTGTCGCTTGTCTGAAAATATGAAAGATAGTATATTTGCTGCTGTATAGGATATGGTTGGCTTTCGTTACGAAGGTTGTTTTGTTTATGGCTTGTTTTATTTTTATGTGTTATTCTGACGATAAGGTTTTACGAGAAGATAAGTTCGTATTAGGCCGAGGTGATAAGGTTAGTATGAGTTCTGGCATGAAAACCTTTTTTGTTTCCTTTTTTCTGTCGTTGCTGTATGGGGCGAATCTGTGGGCTGAGGAACTTACGGGTAGGGTGTGTGATGAGAATCGTGTTCCTGTCGATGGTGTGGTCGTGTCTGTATGTACTCCAAGGGATGAGGTGGTAGCGTCTACGCAGACGGCAAACGATGGTTCTTTTCTGATACGCGGCGTGGAGGCCGGAACGTATGTGTTGTACTGCAAGCACGTGGGGTATGCCGACTATACGGCTGAGCTACGAATGTCTAAAGGGAAAAGACT
This sequence comes from uncultured Prevotellaceae bacterium, assembly GCA_958404085.1. Lineage (GTDB taxonomy): Bacteria > Bacteroidota > Bacteroidia > Bacteroidales > Bacteroidaceae > Alloprevotella. Next base: position 3,252 of record CATXZX010000051.1, read on the forward strand.
GGATTTGGGTACTGTGGTGATGTACGCAAAGGGTATGCAGATAAACGAAGTGGCAGTTACGGCCACCCGTAACGTGTTTACAACGGACGAACAGCGTATTTATCCGTCAGACCGGCAGGTTGAAACATCCGGTAATGGGTTGGATTTGCTGAAAAAACTCCCCATCCCTTTTTTGCAGGTTAATCCGATTAACCGGACGGTTTCTTCGTTGGATCTTTTGGGGAGCGTTGCCTTGTTTATCAATGATATTCCGGCTGAGGCAAACGATGTTGCTGTTCTTGATCCGAAACAGATAAAACGCGTGGACGTTATCCGAAATCCGGGTATAAAGTATGGTTCAAATTTGGCAATGGTCATTAATTTTGTACTGAAACAGGCTCGAAACGGCGTGTCCTTGGGTGTAAATACGGCAAATTCTACCCAAATGACGAATGGGTATAACAACGTGTATGCCGCGTATATTAACAAGAACTCCCAGTTGAGTATCAATCAAAGCGAAAACTATCAAAATTATTCAGGTCAGACTTCGGATGACTTGCGCCGATACCTGCTGCCCAATGGAATCTGGCACGCGGTACATACCAAAAGTCTGTCGGCACGTACACTGTCTGCCACGCACGGTACGACATTAAAGTATAACCTTACCCGTCCAGATAACTATATCCTGCAAGCACAAGGGAATATGAACTTTCAGCGTAATCCGAAGCAAAACGGTACTTATCTTGTCGACGAGACTGGTGTGAACGATTATACCTACCAAACCCGCAGCAAAGACCGGTACGACTTGTGGGCACTAAATCTGTATTATAAGAAAAACTTGCCGCATCAGCAGACTGTAGCCCTCAATGTCGTGGGAACGCACATTAACTCCCGCTACGATTATCTTTATGCGCAGGAATACGACAAAGTTCGGACCTCTTATGGCATAAAAGGGAAGAAGGTGTCCTTCATCGGTGAAATTAAATACTGTAAGGGACTTAAATGGGGGAGTTTGTCCTCTGGTCTGCGATCTTACTACGGAAATACTCGGAATAACTATATCGGCGGTATAGATAGTGAGACCAACATGATAAATGCCAATTCCACTGCATACATACAGATGGACGGTCGTTGGAAACGTTTTATGGGGAATATAAGCCTGGCTTTAGACGAACAGTACTATACGCAGGATAAGGAAAAATATCACAAATTGAGCTTTACTCCTCAGCTCAACTTCAACTATTCATTGTCTCCTTCCGTAAGCCTGGGTTATCAATTCAATTTGGCTTCCCGCCTGCCTTCTTTGGCGTACCTGAACAATGTAACCATCCAAAAAGACAAATGGGAACGTCGTGTCGGCAATCCTTTCCTGACTCCTTTCAACCATATAGAGAATAGACTCAACGCAACCTGGTATAAATCGAATTTGTATGCGATGTGGAGTGCGGTATACGCTTCCAACAGGCATGCTATTATGCCTACAATTACTAGGACTGAAGTTGATGGGCGGATATTCTTTGATAACGGGGTGTACAACCAACGGGATATGAACCAATTGGTGCTAATGGCTTATTTGCGCTACATGGCATTTAATAATAAATTGGTGATGAGCGGTTCCGGAAACTATAATCTTTTTCATGCCAGGAGCAATCTGTATACCAATAAGAGAGGTTTCTTTTCGGGTAATCTTGCGTTAGAAAGTTATTTGGGCAAGTTGTATCTGTCTGCCAGTATAAACAGCCGCTATAACAGTCTTTTTGCGGAAACTATATGGTATAATGAATATTCCAGTACGTTTCATGTTATTTACAGTTGGAAGGCCTTGAAAGTGGGGCTTACGTGGGAACAACCTTTCCAGCAAAAGGGAACGAACAACCGCGTGGAGACTTTCAATAATGTGGTACGCAAAGTCGTGCGACAAAGCAATCCTGAAGTTGGCAATCATGTTTTGTTTACGCTTGCTTGGTCTATGCATTACGGTATAAAGTCCAAAGTGCAAGAAACTGATTTGAATAATAAGGATACAGAGGCTGGTGTCCTAAAATAGCCTATTTATTTGTAAGAAGAGTGGCATCGAGGGAACTGCCAGTCAATTTATTTAGGGGTTACTTATGGTCTGGTTGATTGTCAGGACCTTCAAGATTTGGATGAGTACCTTCAATTTTAAGTTTCATTTCAATTATGGGGAAGGAATTGCCTTGTGCGTCAGTTGTTGTTCGATTAAAATTGAAGAATCCAAATAGAAACACAATGTTTTTCGTGTGGGGTTTAGTCCTAAAGTTATGAAAAACATTGCAGGGTTGCCAAAGCGGCGAGGATGCAAAGCCCCCGAAAGCGTCCGACAGCAATACAAAGTTAGTTAATCTTGGAGCAAAGGTATGAAATATACCTTGGACTCAAGCGACATTGGCGCATCGAGCAGATGATCATATAGGAAGACTGGTCTCCGACAAATCGCCGGCGTATTGGGGGGAGAGGGCATACGCATCTCCGAGCAGACTATCTACAACCACGTCTACGTCGATACGACGGGAAGGCTGCGGCCGCACTTTCCGTATGAATTCAGATACACGCGCAGACACAGGGCCTTGCGCTCGACAAAGGCCACGAATATCGCGGGCAGGACCAGCATACACCAGCGGCCCAAAGAGGCGGACGGCAAGCCTTTCGGGGACTGGGAGATGGAATGTTTTTTCCTTACAAGGAATACGAATGCAAACAAACTCATCAGAACGTACAGTCCTAAAAAAGCTAATTTCGATAATTTCAGCGATAGAAGAATACGAAACATTCAAAAGAAACTGAACAGAAGACCGAGGGAAAAACTAAACTTCGAGACGCCGAAGATTTGTTTCTTCAGCGAAGTTCCATAACCTTGCATTCGCTGCTGGACTCTACATCCAAATAGAAATTCGAAGATTTCTAATAAAAAACGGCAAAATATATGTTTTAATTGATTTAAAGTCGTATATTTGTAAAGTGTAATAAAATCTATTGAGATTATGAAAATTTGAAGGGACTGCGCCGTAATTGATGTTGCGACGCAGTTTCTCTTTTTTGATTTCGAGAATGATTCGGATGTTTACGACAAAACGACGAGGGCTTATCGGTCTATACCGGTAAGCCCTCGTCGTTTTGTCGTTTTAGTTTACTAAATAGGATCCTCTTATTTGGAGGTTGCTTCGATTACAGTTTGGATTTGTTTTGCCAATGGATCATCAGGTGAGATGGCCAATACCTGATCGTTGTATTTTTTGGCATTTTCGTTATCGTCTTTCTTCATGTAGTAGAAAGCAAGGTACTTCAAAGACTCTAAGGTGTTGGATTTATTATTTTTTCCTTCCAGTCTCTTGAGTGTTTCCTCATAATAATTTTTTGCGCTCTCTACGGGGTTTTGTGGATCTATCAAAGAATTGATACGCGCACGCCACAAACATCCTAAGTGGCTGTCGGAGCGGGCTGCCACATCCGCAAAGATTGTGTCTCCTCCTGCGATGTATTCCATTTTCTGTTTAACACCGGTTTCTGTCGTATCCGTCACAGCATTTGCGGCCGAATAGTATGATTTACCGTATTCGAGCAAGTCGGCCAGTGTACGCTTATTACCTATATGTTCGATATAGTTTTTGTAAGTTGCGATAGCTTTGTCGTAGTTGTCGGTCAGTTCATAGGTTCCTGCTAAGTCTTTGTATATTTCAGCTTTCTCCGGGTTGAGCGATACGGCCTTTTCCAGGTTGGTGATAGCCTCCGGATAGTTTTTGTTGCTCTTCTGCAAGCGACCTAAGTACATGTAGTCGCTGTAATTGTAGAGGGTATCGTTATACTGACCGAACAGGTTGTTTTTTGCAGCGTCGGCCTCTGAGAATTTCTTTTCTTCCACGAGGTTATAGAACTTCATACGGTTGAGACCGATATCTTTAGGGTCTTTCGGAAGTGTCTTTTCAATTATTTCGAGCGATTTGGCGTATTGTTTATCGAGGAACAGGAGAATTGCATATTCCTTTTGAGACTCTATAGCGGGAGACTGCGTTTTGGAGAAATAGGACTCGTATGTTTTAATGGCGTCCGTTACCTTATTCATGTGGTAGTATACGGAAGCCAGTTCTTTGTCGGCTTCAACGCAGTCAGGCTTCACTTCTTTCAAGGCTTGCAATGTCTCAAGAGCCGTTTGGGCATTGACATATTTGTATACGCTGGCTTTTTTCAGATAGGCCTCCGTGTGGTTTTTATCGTGAAAGATAATTTCATCGTATTTTTCGCCTGCTTTTCCATACTGTTTCTGCTCCAGATACAAATCGCCGAAGAACATAAGTCCGGGGACGTATTCGGGATTTTTTTGGTACAGTTTTTCTGCACAGGCCAGGGCTGTTTCGTATTGTTTTTTCGAAGCAAAATATTTGCCGAATGCAATCAAAGCCTCTTCGTCCTTTCCGTTTTTTTTCAGGAACTTGGTCAGTTCTTTTTCTGCGTTCGGAGACTTTGTATTTACGAGTTGGGAAATACTTTCGAGTTGCGCACTAACTTCGGGGGTAAAATCGCTTTGTGCAAAAAGGTTCGTGCCGTTTGTCAGCATGGCTGCCAGAGCGATTCCTAAAAACCATCTTTTTTTCATTCTTATCTATGTTTTATAATTATTCGTTCGATTTATGTTCGGGAAAAGCATAATCCCAACTATTCTCAATGCAAATATAAGAAATAGTTGGGATTGCGCGAAATGTAACACAAAAATGCTGCTTCCTAAAATGTTCTTTTCGTAAAAGAGGCTTTCCGGAATGTATTTATTCGGTAATGGAGACCTCTTTATATTGCACCGGCATGTAGGGAAGGAGCTGGGATGACTTTGTGATAATCAGCTGTCCGGGAGTGTCGGATACAAAATAGTAGAAACTAAGTTGGGTAGAACGCACGTTCGGGTCGCTTGAGAGCATGTATACGGCACGTGTAAGCGGATAGTGGCCTGTACCTATATAATACTGCAGGGGAAGGTAACTGTTTCCTTTTTCGGCCACGGCTGAATTGCTGACGCGCATAACTTGTACGTCGTGGTTGAATGTCAGGTTTGTGGAATCGGCATCGTTGCCTATCCAGTCGACGCCTATTACGCCTATCGCATTGCGGCTGCGCGATACATAATCTATTACGTCTGCGTTGGTCTTCTGTGCCTTCAGGTGTTCACCTTCCAGCGGAAGGCCGCCGCAAATGGAATCCTTTATATAGCGTACCGTACTGGAAGTGGGGTTGTCGAATACAAGTTCCAGGT
>CATXZX010000052.1 GCA_958404085.1 uncultured Prevotellaceae bacterium
TGACCGATATCTTGTTCGGACGTTACAATCCTTCGGGACGTCTTCCGATTACGTTCTATCGTTCGGATGCCGATTTGCCCCCGTTCGAGGATTATTCGATGGCGGGACGTACGTATCGCTATTTTGACGGTGAGCCGCTTTATCCGTTCGGTTACGGTATGAGTTATACGACGTTCCGGTATAAGAATCTGAATGTTCCGGTTGAAGCGCAAACGGGCGACTCCGTAAAAGTGAGTGTCGAAGTGTCCAACGTGGGTAAGATGGCCGGCGAAGAAGTCGTTCAGTTGTATTTGTCGCATCGCGGAATGGCAGCGGAGGCTCCGTTGTGTGCTTTGAAAAAGTTTGAGAAAGTACTTCTGAAACCGGGTGAGCGACGTGTCGTGACCTTTGTGTTGTCGCCGCGCGAAATGGCTTATGTAGACAAAGCCGGAGATATTCGTGAGGACGCTGGTACCGTCGAGGTGGTTGCCGGTGGGGTATGTCCGTCGGCTTCGCAACGGTTTACGAAAGGACTGTTGAAGGCATCGTTGAAATTGCAGGGAGAATCAAAAACTTTCTTGTATTGATGACATGAATGGTATGATGGAAACAGGAAGAGGACTTTTACGGCAGATACCGGCCGGTTTGTTTTGTCTGGCTTTGATGGCATGCGGGAGCAGCCGGAATACGGAGAAACAGCGTGAGTCGTATGCCATGAACCCGATTTGTCCGCAAGGGGTTTATATCGCCGACCCGGAGGTCCGTCAGATGCCGGATGGCCGTGTATATATATATGGTTCGCGCGATGAGCCGGCCAATGCCTGGTGCTCGCGTACGTACAATGTCTTGTCTTCTTCGGATTTGAAACAATGGATGCTGGAACAGACGTCTTTTTCGACGCATGGCCTTGGCGATCAGGTCGGCTATAATGACGAGATTCTTTATGCGCCGGATTGTGTCCATCATAATGGCAAATATTATTTGTATTATTGTCTGACGGGCGGCGGTGAGGACGAAGGTGTTGCAATTTCCGATTCTCCGTATGGCCCGTTCCGTGATGGAACGAAAATAACCGGTATACACGGGATCGATCCCTCGGTTTTTATAGACGATGACGGACAGGCTTATCTCTTTTGGGGACAAGGAAACGCCAAGGGGGCCAAATTGAGCCAAGACATGCGTTCGATAGAAGGACCGGTTCATGAAAAGTTGCTGACGTACGATCGTGATGCGTTTAACGAGGCCAGTTCGGTGCGCAAGCGTAACGGCATATATTATTATGTGTATGGCGGACACCAGCGTCATGGAGAGTCGAACTGCGCAACCCTTAATTACGCGACGGCCACATCGCCGCTCGGTCCTTATACTTATAGGGGCGTGATAATCGACAACTTCGGAAGCGGACGCAATTTAGTCAATAATCATGGTTGCATCGTCGAGATAAACGGAAATTGGTATGTGGCTTATCATCGGCCGACGCATGCGCGTTCAACGTTGCGCAAAGCGTGTCTGGAACCGATCAAGTTTAATGCGGACGGCACGATTGATGAAGTGGAAATGACAACGCAGGGAATCGGTGGCCCTATATCGCCGCGTTGCCGGATGGAGGCTTATCGGGCTTGCTTGCTCTCGGGGCATGTGATGCCTGTTGTCCGGCGTCCGGACAACGATGTTCCGGTGGAATATCTGGCTGCTATCCGTTCCGGAGACCATGCTTATTGGAAGTATTATGACTTCAGTGCGGCCAAGGTGCGCAAGTTTGTTTGTAAAACCTGGGGCGCTAACAAAGCGGCTTCCATTGAGATACGTCTGGATAGTCCGGATGGAAAATTGATAGGCTCTTGTCCGCTGAAACCGATGGGAGGCGAGGTGGCTTACTCTATTCATGAAACATCGGTCGAGCCTGTTTCGGGTAAACATGCGCTGGTATTGGTGTTCAAAGGTGAGGAACAAAATGCCGATCTCCTGAATCTGGAATGGTTTACCTTTGAGGAAGGAAGAAAAAAGAATAGATAATGAAAAGATTTGCACTGATAGGTTTTTGTTGTATGTGTCTGGCTGTAATGTCGGCACAGCGAAGAGAAATGAACTTCGATGCGGATTGGCGTTTTGCGCGTTATGGTTTGCAAGGTGACGGAACGTGTGTGGCCGAACCCGAAGGAACAGACTCGCCCTCCCAATATACTTTTTCCGATAATTCCTGGCGGCACCTGGATTTGCCTCATGATTGGGGCATTGAAGGACCGTTTCGCCCCGATCTGGAAGGTTTTACCGGTAAACTGCCATGGAGGGGCATCGGATGGTATCGGAAATATTTCAAAGTAGAACCTTCGGAGAGAGGCAAGCGTTTTTATCTGGACTTTGACGGAGCGATGGCAAATGCCGAAGTTTGGCTCAACGGACAAAAGGCCGGAGGGTGGCCGTACGGGTACAGCTCGTTTCGTGTGGACCTGACTCCTTATATGAATTTTGACAAGGAAAATGTGGTGGCTGTCCGTCTGAATACGGAAATACTGGGTAGTAGGTGGTATCCCGGGGCCGGCATTTACCGGCATGTGCGTTTGGTAAAGACCGAACCGGTACATGTATCGCAATGGGGCGTTTTTGTGCATACGCGGGATGTTTCTGCTGAGCGTGCCGTGGCCCGGGTTCAGGTGAACGTAAGTAACCATCGGGCAAAAACCGTATATGGCACTTATCGGGTCGCCATTCATGAATTGACGGCCGATGACTGTTTGGGAAAATGCGTGGCTGTTTCTTCCGAAACACCCATCCGTATCGAATCGGATGTCGTGCAGCGCGATAGTGTGGAGTTGACGGTCGGGAAACCGAAACTTTGGAGCTTGGAGCAGACGAACCGTTATCTGGCCCGGGTTACGGTTTATGAAGATGGAAAACCTGTCGATACGTATGATACGCCTTTTGGTATCCGCACCATCCGGTTTACGCATGACAAAGGATTTTTCTTGAATGGTGAACATGTACAGTTGAAGGGAACGTGCAATCATCACGATTTAGGAGCGTTGGGCAGTGTCGTGAATACGGCGGCCTTGACCCGTCAGTTGCGTATTTTGAAAAGTTTCGGATGCAATGCTTTGCGTACATCGCACAATCCTCCGTCTCCCGATTTGCTGACATTGGCCGACAAAATGGGATTCCTTGTGCTGGACGAAGCGTTCGATTGCTGGAACCACGGAAAGAAAAAGGGCGACTACGGTTCGCTTTATAAGGAATGGCACGAGAAAGATATCGAAATGCTTGTTTGTCGTGACCGGAACCATCCTTCGGTTATCATGTGGAGCATGGGTAATGAAGTTCATGAACAATATTATCCCGAAACAGGTGTAGCGAGCCACTTGGTAAAAGTCGTGAAACGTTTCGACAGAACGCGCCCGGTTACGTTCGGAGCTTCGTATCCGAGTCGTTCGGCTATGAACGGAACCGAATTGCAGGTGGATGTACACGGCATGAATTATGCAGCGGGCGTATATGGCGGACCCGATTTTTATGGCGATTTTCTCAATAAGCCCGGGCATGAACATCTGGCGGCCTATGCCAGCGAGACGAGTTCGACGATGAGTTCGCGCGGTGAATACTTCCCCCGTCGTTTTCATGTTTCCTCTTACGATTTGAACCAACCCGGATGGGGTGGATTGGTAGACGAAGAATTTTCGGCGCTCGACCGTTATCCGGCCATATGCGGCGAATTCGTCTGGACCGGTTTCGACTATCTGGGTGAACCGACACCTTTCAATACGGATGAAACGGTGTTGCTGAATCATGCGAATATGACCGAAGAACAATTGCAGAAGGAACGCGAGAAACTTCAACAGATGGATTCGAAACGTCCGACCTCGCGGAGCAGTTATTTCGGTATTGTCGATTTGGCCGGATTTCCGAAAGACCGCTATTATCTGTACAAAGCGCATTGGTTGCCCGATACGCCGATGGTCCATATTCTGCCGCATTGGAATTTTCCGGACCGGATAGGCAAGAAAACGCCGGTCTTTGTGTATACGTCCGGAGATGAGGCGGAGCTTTTCTTGAATGGAAAATCGCTTGGTCGGAAGCGTAAGGGACAATACACCTACCGTTTACGTTGGGAGGATGCGGTGTATGAACCGGGCGAGTTGAAGGCTGTCGCATATAAAAACGGAAAACGATGGGCTGAAACGCACGTGCGGACAACCGGCGAGCCAGTTGCTTTGAAATTGCGGCCTGATAAAATGAAATTGAAGGCCGATGGGGACGATTTGGTCTTTGTGCGGGTGTCTCTTGTCGACGTGGAGGGAAATGAAGTCCCGACAGCCGAAAATCGGATTTCCTGTTCGGTGAACGGTAAAGGCTGCGTGGTGGCTACGGACAACGGTGATCCGACATCCATGCAGATTTTTTCGGAAACTGAACGCCCTGCTTTCAACGGCCTGTTGCTGGCAATCGTCAAAGCCGGTAAAGGCACGCATGGCAAATTGGTGTTCAAGGCGGAATCCGAAGGCCTGAAGGGCGCAACGGTTGTCCTGAATGTGAAAAACTGACCACTGAGAAGTAAAATACCGCGGTCATATACTCGGGCGTATAAGTCGAGAGGGCTTATGCGCCCGAGTCGTGTAACAAAGGAACGGTGTTCCGGTTTTTTGCAGATTTTGTAGGGTTAAATAAATCTAAAAGTAATGCGCTTGATTTGGCGAATGAATCTTTTCTCCTGATTATGAAGGTGAAAGTATTGTGTATGTCGATGATTCTTTGTAACTTTGCAACCCGAAAAGGCGTATTGTATACCTTTGTGAAGTGGAAAATAGTAAAAATAAAATATATAACAATTTAAAATTCAAACAAATGCCTACTATTCAGCAATTAGTAAGAAAAGGTAGAGAGGTTTTGGTTGACAAGAGCAAGTCTCCGGCATTGGACTCTTGCCCGCAGCGTCGAGGCGTGTGCGTTCGTGTTTATACGACCACTCCTAAAAAACCTAACTCTGCAATGCGTAAGGTAGCACGTGTGCGCCTGACGAATTCTAAAGAGGTGAACTCTTATATTCCCGGCGTTGGTCACAACCTGCAGGAGCACTCCATCGTGTTGGTGCGTGGCGGTCGTGTGAAAGACCTTCCGGGTGTTCGTTATCACATTGTACGCGGTACTTTGGATACAGCTGGAGTCGCTAATCGTACTCAGCGTCGTTCTAAGTATGGTGCTAAACGTCCTAAAGCAGCTAAGAAGTAATTAATTTATTAACGTTGATTGGTTTGAAGGAATCTTGAGGGTTGAGTAAATGGTTTGGAGAAACCGTTGAAGAACAATGAAGACAACCGCAAACTAAAAAGAATCATTTGATAAAATGAGAAAAGCTAAACCAAAAAAACGTGTGATCCTTCCGGATCCCGTGTTTGGAGACCAGAAGGTTTCTAAGTTTGTGAATCATTTGATGTATGACGGAAAGAAGAATACATCTTATGAGATTTTTTATGCAGCTCTGGAGATAGTCGGACAGAAAATGAAAGACGAAGAAAAGAGTGCTTTGGAGATTTGGAAAGCCGCTTTGGATAAGATAACACCGCAAGTCGAGGTTAAATCTCGTCGCGTAGGTGGTGCTACGTTCCAGGTGCCGACTGAAATCCGCCCCGACCGCAAGGAGTCTATTTCGATGAAAAATATGATTCTCTTTGCACGTAAGCGCGGTGGTAAGTCGATGGCCGAGAAGTTGGCTGCCGAGATTATGGATGCTTATAACGAGCAGGGTGGTGCGTTCAAACGTAAGGAGGATATGCACCGTATGGCTGAGGCTAACCGTGCATTCGCTCACTTTAGATTCTAATCTTTATTTTTGAAAGTACGAAATGGCTAAGGCAGATTTACATTTGACTCGTAATATCGGTATTATGGCGCATATCGATGCCGGAAAAACTACGACTTCGGAGCGTATACTTTTTTATACCGGTAAAACACATAAAATTGGTGAGGTTCACGAAGGTGCTGCAACGATGGACTGGATGGCCCAGGAGCAGGAGCGTGGTATTACGATTACTTCGGCTGCTACGACAACGCGCTGGAATTATGCTGGCAAGCAGTATAAGATCAATCTGATCGACACTCCGGGACACGTAGACTTTACAGCTGAGGTGGAGCGTTCATTGCGTGTGCTTGACGGTGCTGTGGCCGCTTACTGCGCAGTTGGTGGCGTCGAGCCGCAGTCTGAGACCGTATGGCGTCAGGCAGATAAATACAATGTGCCCCGTATCGGCTATGTGAATAAAATGGACCGCTCCGGTGCAGACTTCTTCGAAGTCGTTCGTCAGATGAAGGACGTTTTGGGAGCTACACCTTGTCCGCTTTGTGTGCCTATCGGTGCAGAAGAAAATTTTAAAGGTGTTGTTGACCTGATTAAAATGAAGGCTATCCTGTGGCATGATGAGACAATGGGTGCTGATTATGACATCGAGGATATTCCTGCAGACTTGCAGGCTGAGTGCGACGAATGGCGCGCAAAATTGGTTGAGGCTGCAGCTGAAGGTGATGATGCTTTGATGGAGAAGTATTTCGAGGATCCCGCTTCGATCACCGAAGAAGAGATTATCGCAGGTATTCGCAAACGTACCTTGTCGCTTGAAATCGTACCGATGTGCTGCGGTTCTTCATTTAAGAATAAAGGCGTTCAGACACTGCTTGACTACGTTTGTATGTTCTTGCCTTCTCCGCTGGATACACCGAATATCGTAGGTACGAATCCTGAGACGGGTGAAGAGGAAGACCGCCGTCCCGACGAAGACGAAAAGACTTCGGCTTTGGCGTTCAAGATTGCTACCGACCCGTATGTAGGTCGTCTGACATTCTTCCGTGTATACTCGGGTAAGGTTGAGGCTGGTTCGTATGTATACAATGTTCGTTCCGGTAAGAAAGAACGTGTATCCCGTTTGTTCCAGATGCACTCCAATCATCAGAATCCTGTAGATGTTGTAGGTGCTGGCGATATTGGTGCCGGTGTCGGCTTTAAGGATATTCGTACGGGTGATACGCTCGCCGAGGAAGATGCTCCGATCGTATTGGAGTCTATGGAATTCCCCGATCCGGTTATCGGTATTGCTGTAGAGCCTAAGACTCAGAAGGACCTCGATAAGCTGTCGAACGGTTTGGCCAAATTGGCTGAAGAAGATCCTACCTTTACCGTTAAAACCGATGAACAGAGCGGTCAGACTATTATTTCGGGTATGGGTGAGTTGCATCTCGATATCATTATCGACCGTCTGAAACGTGAGTTCAAGGTTGAGTGTAATCAAGGAAAACCGCAGGTTAACTACAAGGAGGCTGTTACTTCAACGGTTAATCTTCGTGAGGTTTATAAGAAACAGTCGGGTGGTCGCGGTAAGTTTGCCGATATCATCGTGAATGTAGGCCCGGTTGACGAAGATTACAAGGAAGGTGGATTGCAGTTTATTAATAAGGTTACCGGTGGTAATATTCCTAAGGAATTCATTCCCTCAGTACAGAAGGGTTTCGAAAATGCCATGAAGAGTGGTGTCTTGGGCGGTTACCCCGTAGATAGTCTGAAAGTGGAATTGCTCGACGGTTCTTTCCACCCGGTAGACTCCGACCAGCTTTCGTTCGAAATCTGTGCGTTGAGTGCATATAAGAATGCTTGCTCGAAGGCCAAACCGGTACTTATGGAACCTATTATGAAACTGGAGGTTGTAACTCCGGAGGAGAATATGGGTGATGTGATCGGTGACTTGAACAAACGTCGCGGACAGGTTGAAGGTATGGAGACAGCTCGTTCCGGCGCACGTATCGTGAAGGCTAAAGTGCCTTTGGCAGAAATGTTCGGTTACGTTACCGCTTTACGTACGATTACCTCGGGCCGTGCTACATCATCCATGCAGTATGACCACCATGCACCTCTGTCAAGCTCGATTGCGAAGGCTGTATTGGAAGAAGTCAAAGGACGTACCGATTTGGTATAAATAAAAAAAAACACCGGAAGGGATAGAATTAACGAATGACTCTTAATTCGAAAACCTTCCGGTATATCTTCAATAATAAACAAAAACAATGAGTCAAAAAATCAGAATCAAACTGAAATCCTACGATCACACACTCGTAGAAAAGTCTGCGGAGAAGATCGTAAAAACGGTAAAAGCTACGGGAGCTATCGTCAGCGGCCCGATTCCTTTGCCCACGCGTAAACGTATTATTACGGTAAACAGAAGTACCTTCGTTAACAAGAAGTCGCGTGAGCAATTCGAAATTTCTTCTTACAAACGACTGATCGATATCTACAGTTCTACAGCAAAGACTGTCGATGCCCTCATGAAGTTGGAATTGCCCTGCGGAGTTGAAGTAGAAATAAAAGTATAGGAACATTTATTATAAATTAAACTGAAATGCCAGGATTATTAGGAAAAAAAATCGGAATGACATCCGTTTTCAGTGCT
>CATXZX010000053.1 GCA_958404085.1 uncultured Prevotellaceae bacterium
GAACTTGAACGGGCCTGTATTTGCATGAGAAATTTCAGGGCAACCGAAAGATCGGTATTCCGACTGGTTGGCTCGAAACTCAATATTTCCCGGATAATATGGAGAATTTGTTTGCGCCCTTTTTGTGGTGGCAGATACTTTTCAATTTTGTCTGTGAAAAAGATTGCGCCGATTTTATCGTTGTTCTGTACAGCCGAAAAGGCGAGTGTTGCCGCTATTTCGGTTACCAGGTCTTTCTCTGTCTGCTTGCGAGTTCCATAATTCAGACTTGCTGATACATCAATCAGTAGAAACGATGTCAGTTCACGCTCTTCCTCGAATACCTTTATGAAAGGACGGTTGAAACGTGCCGTGACGTTCCAGTCGATGGTTCGTGTATCATCTCCCGATTGGTATTCGCGCACTTCGGCAAATGACATACCGCGCCCCTTGAATGTGGAGTGGTATTCACCTGCAAAAATGTTGCTCGAAAGAACACGAGTCTTAATTTCAATCTTTCGAACCTTTTTAAGTATATCGTTTGCTTCCACTATGGAACTTCGATTTTGCTCAAGATCGAACTGATAATCTGATCGCTGTTGATGTTGTTGGCTTCGGCTTCATAGGTAATGCCGATACGATGGCGTAATACGTCGTGAGCCACGGCACGGATGTCTTCGGGAATGACGAAACCGCGACGTTGAATAAAAGCGTAGGCACGTCCGGCAATAGCCAGACCGATGGATGCGCGTGGTGAGGAACCGTATGAGATGTAGTCGGCCAGATCGTCTAATTTGTATTGTTTGGGTTGGCGGGTCGCATACACGATATCTGCAATGTATTGTTCGATCTTCTCATCTATATATACTTGTTTGACAACATTGCGCGCTTTGATGATGTCATCGCCTTTCATGAGAGGGGCGACCTTGGGGAATTCTTCATGAATATGCTGGTGTATGATTTTTTTCTCCTCTTCTATCGAGGGATAATCGACAAGGACCTTTAGCAGGAAACGGTCCAATTGGGCTTCGGGCAATGAATACGTACCTTCCTGCTCTAAGGGGTTCTGAGTAGCTAAAACAAGGAATGGTGCCGGCAACAGGTATGAATAATTATTGATCGTTACCTGACGCTCTTGCATGGCTTCAAGGAGGGCACTCTGAACCTTTGCCGGCGCACGGTTTATTTCATCCGCCAGAACGAAATTTGCGAAAATAGGCCCTTTCTTTATTTCGAACGATTCATTCTTCTGACTATATATGGCCGTACCGATAACATCAGCCGGAAGAAGGTCCGGAGTAAACTGTATTCTGCTGAAGGCTGTATCGATAAGCGACGAAAGGGTCTTGATGGCCAATGTCTTTGCAAGTCCTGGTACACCTTCTAATAAAATATGCCCGTCGCTTAGTAAGCCGACGAGCAATGATTCTATTAAGTGCTGTTGTCCTATGATAGTGCGGTTCATGCCAGTCTGCAGTTCGGAAACAAAGCGGCTCTGAGCGTCTATTTTAGCGTTTAATTCTTGTAGATTTATGGATGTTGTCATAAAAACTTATTTTTCAAAATGCAAAAGTACTGCTATTTCGTGGCTCTCGAGTTTAAAATTCTATAAAACAAATGGGTTTACTTTTCATTCTTGACTAATCGGGGGAGATTTATTTTTTGTCCGGCCATGATGAGGTCTGGGTCTTTCAGTTGGTTGTGTACAATAATGTATTCGGTAAATCCTTTACTGCCATATTCGGCTAATGCAATATCTCGGATGGTTTCTCCTTTCGAAATCGTATATTGGCGTATTGTGCCGACAATGGTGTATTTTCCATTCTTCAGCTGTTTGTATTTCGTCTCAGGTTTTTCTTCAGCCTTTACAGGTCTTATTTCTTTTTCGGGCATTTCTTCCTTTATATTCTTTACAGTGTCTTCGGAAACTGGTACTGTGCGGACGATGTATATAGTATCTGGAGTAAGTTTGGGGATAGGAGTCGCTTGAGGAATATTCCAGCCACTTAAGTAATCGCATGGACACAGTATCCGGAAGTAGCCTGCTATATAGCTTAACATCATTAACAGCAGAACGATAAAACTTAGGGATATGTAATTCCACCAATTGGGGGAATGTTTTGTTTCTTTGTGTTCTTTTGGTTCGTCATCCTTAGGTGCAGACGGATAGGGCGGAGGAAGTTCGGATTCCGTTGGGATAGTTGTACCGGTTTCAATAGATTGTTCTGAACAAGTTGTTGCTGTTGGTATTTCTTCGGTTTCTGTTATCTGCACCGGTGCTTCCGCATCAATGGCATCGTCGGGTTTTGTACTTATGGAGTCAGGAACGACAGAAGAGGAGGTTTCCGTTTTTTCTTGAATGGTTGACGTTTCGAACGAATGGTCATCCTCGTCTGATGTGAGAGAGAGTTCGTTTTCTTCATCTATATCGTCAATATTCTCCATTTCGGCAATGTCAGTACCTTCATTTAGTACGACAGTCTGAAAATGGGCAAAAGGACGATTAATGTATTCTTTGAGCGAATTTTCGGGTGTAAAGACAATTTTGGAATGGCTGTTGATGGCGATTCGTTCACCGGTATTTACATTAATGCTTTCACGCTTGTCGACCGTTACAAGTTTAAATGTTCCAAATCCTTTTATCTTAACGATAGATTCTTTATGCAGAACTTCTTCGATCATCTCAAAGAATAACTTCAAAAACGAATCAGTCTGTTTTTGAGGAATATTTGAACGCGTCGTCAATCGTTCGGCCAAATCTTGTAAAAGGCATTTGTCATTATTCGTCGCCATTGTTTTCCTGTCGATTTCTTGTCTTTTCTTTTAAATTAGAACTGGGTTTAAACGTTAGAACCAATTTCGGAGGGACCAGCATTCGTTTTCGTGTAGTGGGATTGACAATCACTCGTTCTAATTTCTTTTTGACTTCGAAAATGCCGAATCCTTGAATGGCAATGTTTTTCCCTTCTCCAAAACATTGGGTCATTTCAGATACCAAGTCGTTTACTAACGATTGTGTTTCGTTTGTCGACAAGTTACTTCGTTCAGCCAGTTCTGCAATAAATTCCTTATTTTTCATTTTGTCATTTATTCATAAAAAGAGAACCGTACAAATCGAATTCGTCTGCATTTATTATCTTTACAGAATAGAAATGGCCTATTTCCAATGTTTGTTCAGATACAGGTATCAAAACTTCTCCATCAACTTCGGGTGAATCATATTCGGTTCTTCCTATGTAGAATTCTCCTTCTTGTCGATCGATAATAACTTTTAATGTTTTTCCAATAAAGGATTGGCAGACGGCTGTCGAAATTTGCTGCTGAACACGCATCAATCGGTCTAAACGTTCTTGTTTGATTGCATCAGAAATGTCATCTTTGTAATGTTGTGCGGCATAAGTTCCTTCTTCTTCGCTATAAGCAAAAGCTCCCATTCTTTCGAATTTAGCCCATCTGACAAAATCCAGTAGTTCTTTGAATTGTTCTTCTGTTTCTCCGGGGAAACCGACCATAAATGTTGTGCGAAGACAGATTCCCGGAACTTTTTCTCTTAGCGTCGTGATGAGTTGATAAGTCTCTTCTTTAGTTGTATGGCGCTGCATGCGTTCCAATACGGGAGTACTGATGTGTTGAAGCGCGATGTCGAGATATTTGCATACATTTGGACGCTTGTTCATGACATCCAGTAAGTTTAAGGGAAAATGGGTCGGGTAGGCATAGTGTAATCTGATCCATTTAACTCCGGGGATTTGGGACATGCGGTCGATTAAATCGGCTATTTTTTGCTCTTTGTAAAGATCGAGACCGTAGTAGGTTAATTCTTGTGCAATGATTTGGAATTCCGAAACCCCTTCCTTGACCAGCGTTTCGACTTCGTTCAAAATATCTTCGATACGGCGGCTCCGATGTGCTCCCGTAATAATAGGTATGGCGCAATAGGCACATTTTCGGTTACAACCTTCTGAAATTTTTATGTAGGCGTAATGAGGCCCCGTAGTCAGATAACGGCGTGAATCCCAATCCGGATTATATGATTTACCCAGGTCTTTCAATAACTCAGGCCAATCGAATTTACCGTAGAATTTATCAACCAAAGGAATTTCAGCCTTTAGCTCATCCGAATATCTTTCGGATAAACATCCCATTACATATAGTTTTTTGAGATCGTGATTCTTTTTGCGTTCACATAGGTATAGAATCATATTGATGCTTTCTTCCTTAGCATCGCCGATGAAGCCGCAGGTATTAACGACCGCTATTTGACCTGAATATTGTTCGGGATTATGACAGACAATATAACCTTGTTGCGACAATTGGAAGATAAGTTTCTCAGAATCGACCAGATTCTTCGAGCATCCCATGGTAATGATGTCGATCGTTTCCTTTTTCATTTAGATTCTTCAAAAAGAGAATTGACAAATTCGATGCGATTGAACGGTTGTAAATCGGTTATTTTCTCCCCGAGGCCAATATATTTTACAGGGATTTTAAACTGATTCGAAATGCCTATGACGACTCCTCCCTTGGCCGAACCATCTAATTTGGTGATTGCCAACGAGGTTACTTGCGTCGCTTGAGAAAATTGTTTTGCCTGTTCAAAAGCATTCTGTCCCGTTGAGCCGTCAAGAACCAAAAGGACTTCATGCGGAGCATCCGGAATGACTTTTTGCATGACATTCTTTATTTTCGTCAGTTCATTCATAAGTCCGATTTTGTTATGCAGGCGTCCGGCTGTATCAATGATAACGACATCGGCCCCATTTTTCTTTGCGGAATTGATGGTGTCGAATGCTACACTGGCCGGGTCGCTCCCCATTTGCTGTTTGATAACGGGAACGTCAATCCGTTCACCCCAAATGCACAATTGTTCGATGGCCGCGGCGCGGAATGTATCTGAAGCTCCTAAATAAACTTTGTGACCTGCATTTTTGAATAAATAAGCCAATTTGCCGATTGTAGTGGTCTTGCCCACACCATTGACGCCTACAACCAAGATGACGTAAGGCCTTTTATCTGCGGGAATTTGAAAACCTTCAATGTTGTTCGACTTGTTTTCTATCAGCAAGGATGAAATTTCATCTTTTAAGAGACGATTCAGTTCATTAGTACCGATATATTTGTCGTGTGCAACACGTTTCTGGATGCGTTCTATAATCTCTAATGTCGTTTCTACACCTACGTCGGAGGTTATCAGGACTTCTTCCAGATTATCTAAAACTTCATCATCAATTTTAGATTTTCCGGCAACAGCACGGGCTAATTTTCCGAAAACGCTTTGTTTTGTCTTTTCCAGTCCTGAGTCTAGAACTTGTTTTTTTTCTTTTGAGAATAGATTAAAGAATCCCATATTAACCAGATTTGTTTGCAAATATAACTAAAATTCTTGATGCGACAGAATTAGTAGGATGGATTTACCATCAATTTTGTGAAGAGATGCCTTTTCATATATAATAAAAATATGAGAGTTGACTCTTTGGAAGCAACTCTCATATTTTTTATATTCCTTGATTTTTTAGTTCTTGAAAAAATCTTTTACAGCTTCATTCGGAACCATCTGCTCGTCAAAGATATATGCGCCTGTTTTGGGGCTCTTAACCATTTTGATTACTTTTGTATAAGAGCGTCCATCGGTTTTACCAGTCTGTAAGGTTGCAACTACTTTCTTTGCCATGGTGTCAATTATTTGATTTCTTTATGAATTGTCATTTTCTTGAGAATCGGATTGTATTTTTTCAATTCCAATCTTTCAGGTGAGTTTTTCCGGTTTTTAGTCGTTATATAACGAGATGTTCCAGGAAGTCCACTTTCTTTCATTTCAGTACATTCAAGAATGACTTGAACTCTGTTGCCTTTAGCCTTTTTTCCTGCCATAGTATTTTTTATTATGCAATTACTTTAATGCTTTTCCAATCACAATATCCTTTTTCAACAGCGTTGTTCAACGCAGCATCAAGGCCTATTTTGTTGATAAGACGTAAGCCTGCTGCGCAAAGTTTCAAACTGATCCAGCAGTCTTGTTCAACATAATAAAACTTTTTTGTAAACAAGTTCAGGTCAAAAGTACGTTTAGTACGACGTTTTGAGTGAGAAACATTGTTGCCAACCATGGCTTTCTTTCCTGTAATCTGACAAATTTTAGACATTGCTATCTTCCTTTTATTGTATTCTTTTGCTGCTTATATAATACGGGGTGCAAAGGTAAGTTTTTTTTTATACATAAGCAAATAATACTCAAAATAATATTAGTCCAAAAGATCGTTTTTTTCTTTCTCTTTCAAATAATCGCGTAACATTCGCATTGCGGCGTTTGTTGCCTTGGCTAAATTTTTGTCTCGTCCTTCGTCACCTTCAAGCTGGGCGGTAATCATGTCTTCGCTATTGCCGACTGCAATCCAGATGGTACCGACTAATACGCTTGAAGTTCCCCCTCCAGGGCCGGCATAACCACTTATAGCAACACTATAGTCTGAGCTAAATAACTTGTTGGCTCCTATGACCATTTGTTTTACGACATCTTCGCAAACCGGAGTTTTTTCGTCGATTAATTGTTTGTCGACGCCTAAAATATTTTCCTTTATTTCATCTGCGTAGCAAACAATGCCGCCTTTAAAATAATTTGAACTGCCGGGAATGGCTGTCAAAACGGTAGAGATACGTCCAGCTGTACAACTTTCGGCTGTGGAAAGTGTTTTTTCGGATTTCCAAAGAAGCTCGTTAATCTCTTTACTTACAATTTTTAAATCTAAATCCATTATTATATTACATTGTTATTCTTGAATACGCTGCTTTTTCGATGGGACAAAATTCTTTGTCCTTGTATTTGTAGAGGCCGGTAATTGCTATCATTGCGGCGTTGTCGGTCGTATAATTAAAAGGTGGAATGTATATATCCCATCCATTTTTTTCTTTCTTTTGTAAAAGGGCGTTTCGTAAACCGGTATTGGCCGAAACTCCCCCGGCTATGGCAACTCTGTTGATCTTTAAGTCCTTGACGGCTTTTGTTAGTTTCTTTATTAAAATGTCTACTACGGTCTTTTCAAAGGATGCCGCTAAGTCTTCTTTGTTTTTCTCGATAAAATCGGGGTCTTCCTTTGTCCATTTCTGGACTTGATAGAGGAATGACGTTTTAAGTCCGCTGAAACTGTAATCATATCCTTTGATTTGAGGTTTGTTGAATTCAAACGCATTTGGATTTCCTCGACGGGCTAATTTATCTATTATGGGACCTCCGGGATATCCCATGCCCATAATTTTAGAACATTTATCCATCGCTTCTCCTGCAGCGTCGTCGATTGTTTGTCCGATAATCTGCATTTTGTTGTAAGCATCTACTCTCACGATTTGTGAATTGCCTCCGCTTACGAGCAGGCAGATGAAGGGATAGGAGGGGTGGCGGTTTTCTTTATCCTTTTCGTCGATAAAATGAGCGAGGATGTGTCCTTGAAGATGGTTTACTTCTATCAGCGGAATGCCTAATGAAACAGATAATCCTTTGGCGAAGGAGACACCGACAAGCAGGGAACCCATGAGGCCCGGACCTAATGTAATCGCTATGGCGGACAACTCTTCTTTCTTGACATTCGCTTGTTTCAGGGCCTGGTCGACAACCGGGACTATGTTCTGCTGGTGCGCTCTTGATGCCAATTCGGGGACAACGCCTCCGTAGGCCTGGTGTACTGACTGGCTGGCGATGACATTGCTGAGAAGCAGGCCGTTTTTGATAACGGCCGCAGACGTATCGTCGCAACTCGATTCTATGCCTAAAATGATAATGTCTTCCATCGTTAATGAGATAAGATTTCCAATCCGTTTTCGGTCATTACAAAAGTATGTTCCCATTGGGCACTGGGCAGCTCGTCTTCGGTTACCACAGTCCAGTCGTCCTCTTCATCGACAAAAACCCTCCAGTCTCCCATGTTGATCATGGGTTCTATTGTAAAGACCATGCCCGGAACCAATAACATGCCTGTGCCTTTTCGGCCGTAATGTTCTACATCCGGTTCTTCATGGAACTCGAGTCCGATTCCGTGACCGCATAAATCCCTTACAACCGAAAAACCGTTTTGGTGTGCGTGGTGGGCTATCGCGTTCCCTATATCGCCGACAAAGCCGAAGGGCCTGGCGTTTTTCATACCTATCTGAAGGCATTCTTTGGTGACATCTACCAATTTTTGTTTTTGCTCGTCGGTTTTCCCGATTACAAACATCCTGGATGCATCGCTATAATATCCTTTATATATGGTAGAAACATCCACATTGATAATGTCTCCTTCTTGCAGAACCTCGTCTTCGCTGGGTATGCCGTGACAAACCACCTCGTTGATACTCGTACAACAGCTTTTGGGAAATCCTTCGTAATTAAGCGGAGCAGGTATGGCATCGTGTTCCGTCGTGT
>CATXZX010000054.1 GCA_958404085.1 uncultured Prevotellaceae bacterium
CAGAATGTCGCCCAGCAGTTTGTTTTCGAAGAAGGTGACGGGCAGTTTCATCAGTTTGATGAGGTAGTCGGATATAAGCGCCACATTGACGCGGGCCGTGATGTGCATCAGTATCCAGTCGCGCAATACGTTGAACACCATAACGCTTACCAGAATGCTCACGTTGCCTATCAATACCATGTTGATGAAGTCCACGTCAGACGTTTGGATGCCTACGTCGATGACAGCTTTCGATATGAAGGGGAGCAGCGCTTGCAGCAGCGTTACCAGCATCATTATCAGGAATACAACCAGAAAGTTTTTTCTATAAGGATAGAAGTAATTCAGGATGCTGAGGAAACTGTTCCGCTTCAACTCTTTTTCCGCTTTCGAATCGCGGAAACCGGCGGTGGGCTCCAGGGCCAGCAACACGCCGTGGCCTTCTCCCTTCAGGTACCATCCGCGGCGGAATTCCTCGTGTGTGTAGCGGATGCGTCCTTTGGTGGGGTCGGCCACGTAGATGTGTCGTTTGTCGGCATGGTATACTACCACAAAATGGTTTTCGTTCCAGAATACGATGGCCGGAAAGGGAACGCGGGTCACTACGTCGTCTATGCGGCACTTCAGGGCCAGTGCGTGCAGTCCGATGCTTTCGGCTCCCGTACTCAGACCCAGTAAGGAAATTCCTTGGTTGGTCAATCCGCATTTGTCGCGCAGGTATTGCAGCGAATAGTATTTGCCGAAATATTTGGCCACCATTTTCAGGCAGGCCGGTCCGCAATCGTGTGAATCCAGCTGGTATTCGATAGGGAATTTTTTGAAAATCATGTTGTGTGCATTTGTCTGTCGGAACCTCTCTGCTGTGTAAGGCTCGTTCCGACATTTTTTTTGTTTGACTGATTAGCGTTCACCCCGGGCCTTCAGGTTGTCGAAGAGCCGTTGGATGAGCCGTTTGGGATTGGTGACGATTTCGGCTGAACCCTTGGTCTCGAAATTGAGCGTCAGGTTGCGGCCGAAGTTGGTCCACATGCCGTCCGGAAAACCGACCGTGACCCGGTATCCCTCAGCGGTTCCGGATGTGGTTTCTATTTTGTTCGTGAGGTACGAGATGGCTTGCACACGGCCTTTCAGTTGTCCGAATTCGTCGTATGGGTAATCGGCCAGTTTTACATTGACCGTTTGTCCGGGTTCCACTTTTCCCGCTCCCAGGGTGGTAATCAGCAGTTCGCCTACCCAGCGGTTCTTGGCCGGTATCACGGTAAACAGTTCCGTTCCGCCTTGTATGTGGCTGTTGTCGCGCCAGAATCCCAGGTATTCCAGCCTGCCGTCCAGGGGAGCGGTAAGCAGGTAACGCTCCTTCCACAGGCGCAAGGCATTGAGCAGGGCATTCCGCTGAGTGGCACATTCTACATACGCTTTTTCCAACGTTTCCGATTCTTCCAGACGCATCCGGTCCAGTTCCAGCCGGCTTTTGCTGATGTCCGATTGCTTGACGAACCGGTTGCTTTGTGCGCTGACCAGGTTTTCGTGCTGGTTCAGGTAGGCATCGTGTTGCTGCCGGTAAGCAGTCTGGCTGATACCGTCTATTTGCAGCAGGATGCTGTCTTTGTGCAGGCGTTCGGCGGCGTGATCGGCCAATTGGCGCCGGATGTGTACCTCGCGTTCCAGGTTGCTGCACACTAAGCTGTCGGCCTCGATTTGCCGGCGCAACGAGGCACACATATTGGCATATAAATCGGATGTGCGAAGGCGCTGGTATTGTCTGTATGCCAGGATGTATGCGTTGTACACATTGCTGAGTTCACCCAACAGGGGGCGCTCCTCGGGCAGAACGGCATCCGAACGGTCCAATAGCGTATCCAGTTTCTGAACCGTGGCGTAGTCGGCCCCGTTCTCGATGTAGCCCACCACTGTACCCCGGCGGACTTGTTCGCCGTTGGCACCTAACAGTTTGATGCGGCCTGTGGCGCCGGCCACTAACCTGACGGGGGCTTTCTCGGCTGTTATGGAGATTTGTCCCATGACCACGTCGGGATATTTTATCAGAAAACCGAGCAGTATCACCACACCCATCAGGCATCCTGTGATAAGGGCGGTCCACATGGCCCACCGCGTAGGCATGCGTTCGATGATGTCTTGTATTTCTTCAGACTTTTCGGTCGGATTCTGACACATTTCGTTATCCATGACAAAAAATATAGGATTTGTAAAATCAGGGCGCAAGATAGTAAAAAAATAAGACATATAAGATATTTTTTGACGAATTTATAGAGAAAGGCGGGCCTTGTGTTCCGAATTCCGGGCCTTGTATTTCGAAATTCCGGCCTTTAGTTTTTATACGGAAAGGCCCGATGCTTATTGTGTAACCTGTTGATGGGTCTTATTGTAGTTTCGCGACCTTTTCGGACCTGTTTGCTGAACTATGCTTTCTGCTGTGGCGGCCGAAAATAGGGTTGTAAATGGTTCCCAAATGGTGGCCAATGGCAGAAAGACCGTGAAAAGCAAGACTTTTGAAAAGATGTTTTATTTTTATGCGGAATATTCTTGGTCGTATAGTTATTATTTCTTAAATTTGCGAATAGGTTAAACTTCGTGAATACGACTATGCTGAAAAAAGTAAGGAGGTTCTTATATTTAATCCTGTTATGGAACGGCTTGTTTCCGCTCCGGTCGTATTCGTGGAATGTGGTTACGCTGAATGAAGCAATCAATGTCTGGGCGTTGCACAGCAACGAGGCGCGGGCCGCGGCGCTGCGCTACCGCAATGAGCTGCTCAGCTATGCCAATTACCGGAAGGGCCTTTTGCCGTCACTGTCGTTCCAGGTGTCCCCCGTCAGTCTGAATCATTCGTTGCGCCAGCTTCAGGACGCCTTGGGCGGCGATTACCGCTATATAGACGACTATGCCAACAGCAGCAGCGCGGGTTTCACCCTGCAACAGTCGGTAGGCTGGACAGGCGGTACGCTTACGGCCGGCAGCAACGTGATGTTTCTGCGCGAGTTCTCACGCAACCGGAACAGTTTCAGCACAAACGTCTTCACCTTGGGCTATTCCCAGCCGTTTTGGGGCGGACACCGTCGGTTCAGGCTGAACGATGCTGCACAGCACATGGCCAACCGGCTCTCGGTGCGCAACTACTGTACCGAAGTATCGGCCGCGCAGCGTCAGGCGCTGGCCCTCTATTTAGATGCCTTCCTCTATAAATTGGAACACGACCTGGCCCGCCGTTCGCTGGCTATCGAAGACACACTGCTGCGTGTGGCGGCGGTGAAACGGCGCGAGGGCTATCTCACGGCTTACGACTACAACCAGGTGGAGCTGCAACTGCTCCATACGCGGTTTGCCTGCGAGGAGGCCGGACGCGACTACCGTACGGCATGTAGGCGTTTGGCCGACTACTTGGGGATGGCCGACAGCGTAGCCGTGGCCGAGCCGTCCGATACGCTGCCCCGCGTGGTGGATGCCTCCTTGTTCCTGCAACAGGTGCGGCGCAACAACCCGACGGCCCTTACGCAGGAGTTGCAACTGCTTCAGGCCGATGCCGCTTGGTACGAAGCCGATTTGGCGACACGCTTCAACGGTACGGTTTCGCTCCATTACGGCCTGAACCAGTACGCCGAACACCTGGCCGATGCCTACCGCCGTCCCATCAACAGCCAGTCGGTCTCGGTATCGTTGCAGATACCCGTTTTCCAGTGGGGCATCAACCGTAACAAGCGCCGCATGGCCGAGAATAAACGGCAAGAAACGCAATTGGAGGTGGAGACGGCCCGCCGTACGTTCGAGAGTTCGTTGTACGAACAGGTGGACGGCTACAACAGTTCCGCCTCGATGACGGCCATAGCCCGGCGCAGCTACCTGTTGGCGTGCGACCAATATTCCCTCTTGGTGCGTAAGTTCGCTTTGGGCAGTGTGTCCGTGTACGAACTGACCTCGGCCCGCAAGGAGCAGCATTCCGCGCTGAAGCAGTATTACGAAAGCCTGCGCCGGCAATATGAAACATATTATGCCCTACGCCATTTGGCCCTGTACGATTTTGTCCGTCAGGAAGATTTGGCCGACAGGTATCTATAAATCACATAATTATTAACTTTAAAAAACAATTAGTATGCGTAAACTGACGAAAAGTAGTCTGGAAGAATTGGCAAAAGAGATGCCGGTTTTGAGTGAAAAAGAACAGGATTTGTATGTTGGAGGTGATGTGTTTGTGATGGACCAATTTGGTCATATAATCAATACCGTTTCTGATTCAACAAAACATGGCTTGATGATAGAAGGAACAGGTCCTGATAATAGCGGAGTTTATACTGATTTAGATTCTGGTGTAATGCCCGTGGAACGTTATAGAGATGAGAGCGGAAATAAGGTTCCAGATGGACTTTAATTTGAAGGTGATAATGTAAAATTGTCTTTGTTTGAATTTTTAGCCGATAATACAAAAGTAGAATGGGGAATGAGTTACAATAAAGGTGAAGATGGTGGATATTTAGATACTATGCATCAAGAAAGTTCATCAACCCATCATGGAAGCCGTGATAAATATGATTCTTTTGTTCATAATCATGCTGGCGGAACATGGGCTAGTCCAGATGATCTTACTACTTTTGATCAATATAATACGCCAAACAAAAATGGGAACAAATATGACAATTTTTCGATTTACAACGAACAAACACATGAGTATGAAGAGTATATGAAGTTAGGCGATAAATGGGTACGTGATTACCCATCTTAAAGAATATAATTATGTATATAAAGAATTTTCTATTTATTTCTATTTTGGCTGTGTGTGGACAAGCATTGCCCTCCATGGCACAAAGTGATTGGGTTTCCGTACAAGAGATGCGTCAGGCTTTTTTCGACAATTACGAAAAGAAGCAATCGGAATCCATTGCAATAGACAAACGGTACATGGCACTCGACGGAGATAAACGCAATGTGTATATTGTGGGGTGTCTGGACAAGGACAATACCCTGTCGGTACCCGATATTGTAGAGTCCATCCGCAAACAAGAATACACGGGCCATCTGGATGAATTGCAGGAACCGCTAAAATATATGGGCAACGAGGTGTCGGGCGTGCGCCGTGTGGTGTGGAGGCTGTCCGGTAAGGAGGCAATGAGTAAGACCCAAACGGTCAAGAAGCCGAAAAGCCTTAGCTATGAATGCGGAAAGCATTATTCCATTCCCTATATCAATGACAAAGGAGAGAGTATAGATGTGGCTTACACCGGCGAAAGACCTCGCCCCAGCTGGACGCAGGAGGTTCGTTCCGAAATGATGGGCCTTGCCGACTTGGTCAATCAGGCGTGGAGCAAAGAGAAACACGATTTCAAGACTGGCTTTGCGTATGGTTGTATAGCGTTGCTGTATGTCTCGCCGGAAGGGAAACTGGATGTGGATATCTTGTTGCCTAAATCGCCGGATTCGAATACAGAGAAGGTTTATAACCTTTTCCGTAAGGTGGTTCGCAGCCTGCCTCAGTGGACGATAAGTTATCTTTGGCGTATCGATGGCAAAATATTTCCCGGCCGTTATCTGAAATGTACGCTGATGCCTCACGGAACATGGCGCTTTACGGACTATCTTTTCTGGAATAATAGTTCCAAATAAAAGGATATGGTGGACAATCGGTAATTGAAGCGGATTACGATGTTGAAAGGACTTGTTTTTTTTCTGCTGCTTATTGCCGGTTGCGCCCCATCTGCAGGTTCTCATTGACTGATGAATTGAAAATTCTAAAAGAAATACAGTTATGAAAAAGATTTTATTTGTTTTTCTGTTATCTGTGGCCGGTGGTCTCCCCTTGCAGGCCGATAATTTTCAAGGTGTAGATACGAAGGCCTTGAACAAAGCCTACGGCGAGTTGATGCAGAACCCGTCCTCTCCGGCTTTGCAACGTACTTTTTTCAATCAGTTTCCGTCTACATGGGGCATGTACAACGATGTTTACCGTTACAGTACCCGCCCGGGCTTCGACGATACGATGTACTTCGCGGCAGCGAAACACGTCGAGGCTTTGAAGAACCTGGACACAATAGACCGCAAGGAATATTATGGAAAACTGATTCATATCGGGATTGGAGGCAGGTGGATGGCCGATGCGCCCAACTACCTGCGGACGCTTCTGATGGATCTGCTGGATAACCATACAGCCGCATTTTTCCAGTCCTTGTCGACAAACAGTGCCGCTCAACAGTTATTGTTCTGGCGGTTTGTTTGGGAGAATCCGGTGAAAGATGAAAGCCTGGCCGAAAGGTATGATCGTCTGAAACAGACTATGGGACAGAAATATCCCCGTGAGGTAAAGACCATGGGCGTTGCCTACGAATACTTTTTCGGAGAACTCCCGATGGGGCCGGACGATGCTGATGAATATTAGGCCGACATGCCGGTTTCCGGAAGGCTGTGGCCGGTTTTTCCGAGAACCGACATGTACGACAAGAATACTACGTAACAATAATGAATAATCAAGAATGTACGATTATGCGAAAAATGATTTTTACACTACTGCTCGTAGCCGGTAGCCTTTCGCTGCAGGCTCAGGAAAAATGGGTATCGGTAACGGAGATGCGTCAGGCTTTTTTTGACAATTATCTGAAGCGGGAGACCGGTACTCGGGGATATCAGCAGGTGATTGCGTTGGGTGGCATCGATCAGCAGCGCATGGTGGGGAATGCCCTCGGTCGCAAGGATTACGTCATAGGCTGTCTGGACAAGGATAAAAAGGCGGATGGGGCAAACATTGTGCAACTGTTGCAAGGAGAGGCCTTCACCGGACTGTTTGACGAGCTGGAATATCCGTTAAACTACATGGGAAACGGTGTTTCGGCCTGTCGTCGGATGGTTTGGAGGGCCTCCGGAACAGAAATGCAGTCGCAGACAAAGAACTTTAAGCGTCCACAGAGTCTGGGTATTCAATACGGGGAAAATCGTTTGGGTTATTCCATATCATCGAAAGGTGAGTTAGAGACATTTGTTCACTTGGACGGCCCATCTCCCCTTTGGACCGATAAATTGGGTTTGGAAATGAAGGGATTGACCGATATGGTGAATGCGCGGTGGAGCCGGGAGGTGGAAATACCGGCCAACGATTATACCTTTTTCAGTGTCCTGCTCTATGTGCAGAAAGACGGAAAAGTAGACATGGAACTGCTGCTTCCGAAAAAGTTGAGTCCGAACGAAGAAAAAGAGGCGGCCATCTTGCGGCGCATCGTGAAGCAGTTGCCTCAGTGGGCCATCAGCTATTGGTGGCGTACGGACGGGCAGGTGTTTCCCGGCCGTTACATGAAATTTCTCCGGCTGCCCCACGGCACGTGGCTCGTTACGGATTATATGCAGGACGTTGTTTATGTGGCCCAACAGGACGGGTATTTAAAGGATCCGAAGGTTGTGATACCGCGGTAGGACGGCGATACCTTTTTTGCGGCTGTTTGCCATACATTAGTGAATCGATTTATTAAAACATACGGTTATGAAGAATTTTTATTCAACCAACAGACTGACGATAAGATTTATTTGCATTATCTTTGCCGGGTGGATGGGGTTGTCTCCGTCCATCGCGGGACAGAGTCCTGTGGCCGGACAATCCGGCGATACGGTGTCTTTGGAAGAATTGAAAGTGAATTTCAAGGCGTGGTATCGCGAACGTGACCGGGTGGGTATGGCGCCGCAAGGCCGGATTACGAACGATGTACCCTGGCCCAAAGAGATTCTTCATTACGATGGAGACATCGGTCGGAAAGTGCATTATGCCGATACCCCGGAACCGGAACTTTTGTATAGGGCGGGACAAGAGCGCCTGCCGGCTGCCTGTTGGAGCATCGACAAGTGTTATACGCCTGCCGGACAGCAGCAAAGATTGTGCCTGCACAGCCTGTTGCCAGGTGGCCTGTTGGCCAAGGATTCGGTGGCGCTTTGCAGAAAATTGGAACAACGTTACGGAACAATCGCTGAAAAAGGGGTTCCGGCCTCGTGGTTCAGCGGTACGATAGGTGTGGCGGCCAACTGTTTTCCTTATTGTAACAACCGTATCACGATGGCCGCCTTGCGTTATCGGGTGAAGAACGGCCTGATTACGGGCATGGAGCCTGTCAAGAACCGAATCGGTTCGTTAGGCCAGAAGCAACACGAAGAGATGGTGCCGACGTCTGCCCAGATTTTCCGCTACTGGGATATGTATATGGGCGATATGGAATTGTGTCTTTTTTCCGAGGCTTTGCAAGCAGTTCTGCCGCCTGCTGATAAGAAATACAACGGACAGTGCCGTTTCTCGTTCCTTATTTTTACGGACAGCCGTGGCCGTGCCAATCTCTATCAGCTGCTTCCCGAAACGCTTACCGCCGAAGAAAAAGCGTGTGTGGACCGATTGG
>CATXZX010000055.1 GCA_958404085.1 uncultured Prevotellaceae bacterium
GAAGCATCGACCGGCAAGAAATCGTTCCGAAGCATTTTCTCGCGTATCAAACGACCGAATCTATCGGCCTCCTTCAAATCCGAGACATCGGGCCGCCCGGCTGCAATCGGCATATCGACGGTACTGTAAGAATGCTCGCTCGGAAAAGCCGCGACGGCAATCGGACTAAAACCACGTTCACGGACAAATGCCTCCAGATCGGTCAAGGCATTTTCGAAAGCACGGTTTCCATAAACAGCCACAAGTATGGCAGGCCGGCCGTTCGTACTCCGCACAGCGTCAAGCCGCTGCCGCGTAACAGCCGGCATGTGACCGCCATAAACGGGTATGGTAAAAATTACCGGAAAGGATTCATCGTCCGTACAAACAGATGAAGGAACGGCATGCTTATTCAAATTAAAGGAATGCAGGTAATCGCCGTCATTACCATCCATACCATTCTGGATAGCCCGGGCTATCTTTTCACCACCTCCGGTAGGCGAAAAATATAAACTTAAAGATTTCATGCCGGCAAAATTACGTATTTTCCTTGACAGACAAGAAACGGGAACGACAGTATTTATTTCATAACACACTACATAGCCATTGTTTTCCACCCGACAACCCGACATACCACCATCCCGATAAGGTTCGACGACGACGCAGATTTTTCACACCGACATGTTGCCTGTTCTGAAATAAAATCGTAGCTTTGTGGGAGTATGGCCATCTTAACAAAAACGAGCGTGAAATCACTACATCGCATAGTACTTATTTTTCTGACATTCCTTTTCTACGCGGATCAGGTCTGTGCCTCGCAATCATCCAGAAAAGAACCTAAGCGTAAAAAAACGGATATTACCATTTACACACCCGAACCGGACCAGATTCTTTCCAAATCTCCGATTCACAAACGCGTACAGCCGTCCCGGGAAGCCAAGAATCCCCTACATGCAAACACCGCACTCAACATTGACGGCATAGACGTTTCGCACTATCAGGGAAACATAGACTGGCGCAAAGTGGCTAAAGCTAATATTTCGTATGCCTACCTGAAAGCGACCGAGGGCGCATCGCTTGTCGACGACACATACTGGAAGAACTTGACAGAAGCCAAAAGACACCGTATCAAAGTGGGTAGCTATCATTTCTACCGTGCGAACGTCAGTGTGGAAGAGCAGTTCCAAAACATGACAGCTACCGTAAAAGCGAGCGACCAGAACCTGCTTCCGGTTATCGACGTCGAAATCAAGCCGCGCCGTATCTCAGACGAGAAATTCATCAAAGACCTGAAATTGTTTCTGGAACGCATCACCCAGCACTATGGACGAAAACCCGTCATTTACACATTCTACAATTTCTACAACCGTTACTTGTCGGGAAAACTTCCCGGATATGTTTGGATGATAGCCCGATACAGCGAAGAAGCACCGGAACTGAACGACGGACAGGAATACATAATCTGGCAATATACGTCGAATGGCGAACTTGATGGCATTTCGGGTCCTGTTGACCGCAGCAAGATAATGAACTCGGGAAGTTTGGAGGACTTATCGTTCTAACCTCGTATCCGCCTATGTCCGGGAAGCGATCATTAAAAACTCCCATAAAACAGATGCACTTGCATAGACTGTTTTATGGGAGTTTCATTTATATGTATCGGCAGATACTTGATTACGAAAGTTTATGAATTACCAAACCGCTCCGTAGTTTCGGTTCGAACCACGTTGCCTTCGGAGGCATAATCTTTCCGCTGTCGGCTATATCCATAATCTGCTTCATGCTGACAGGATAGAGCGCCAATGCCATCTTCATTTCTCCGGAATCCACTTTACGCTTCAATTCTTCGAGACCACGCAGCCCACCGACAAAATCTATCCGTTTGTCGGATCTCAGATCTTTAATATTTAAGATCTTGTCCAGTATCAGACGGGAAGAAATATCGACATCCAGCACACCGATAGGGTCCTGGTCGTTATAAGTGCCTTCTTTTGCCGTCAGACTATACCACACGCCTTCCAAATAGAGTGAAAACTCATGAATATGCGCCGGCCGATAGCATTCGGGGCCTTTCTTTTCGACCTGGAAATCTACGGTTAATGCCTGCAGGAAGTCTTCGGGCGACAAACCGTTCAGATCGCTCACCACACGATTATAATCAAGAATGGTCAACTGGCTTGCGGGAAAACAAACAGCCATGAAATAGTTGTACTCTTCCTTGCCTGTATTATCAGGATTCTGACGAGCTTTCTCTGCACCTACCAATGCCGCTGCGGCGGAACGATGATGGCCGTCTGCAATGTAAAGTGCGTCCATCGCTGCAAATTCATTGGTGATAAGTTGTTTATCCTGTTCATCGGAAATAACCCAGAACTGATGAACAAATCCGTCTATCGGAGCGACAAAATCGTACTCCGGCTCTTTAGCAGCATAACGGTTTATCAAATCGCTCAACGCGTCGTTGTCCGGATAGGCAAAGAACACGGGTTCTATATTCGCATTGTTTATCCGGACATGTTTCATACGATCTTCTTCCTTATCGCGCCGCGTCAATTCGTGTTTTTTAATCACACCGTTCAGATAATCGTCTACATGTGCGCAAACGACCAGACCAAACTGAGTCTTTCCGTTCATGGTCTGGGCATATAAATAATAATTTTCCGACGAGTCCTGCACAAGCCAACCTTTCTCCTGGAACATGGCAAACTGTTCGGCAGCACTTTCATAGACGCGCGGATCATATTCGCAGGTTCCTTCGGGAAAATTGATTTCCGGCTTGATAATATGATACAACGATTTTTCGTTATCGCCAGCCTCTTGACGAGCCTCTTCGGAGTTCAGCACATCATACGGACGACTTTCTACAGCCTCGACCAGATTTTTCGGTGGCCGTATTCCCTTAAATGGTTTTACGATAGCCATCAGATTACTTATTTACTTGGAATTTTGTACAACCGTCCTTGATAAACGCCACTATTTGCTTAGCTGCTGCAATTCCTGCGTTAATATTCGCCTCAGCTGTCTGTGCCCCCATTTTCTTGGGCGTAGCAAAATAACGTCCAGGGAATTTCTCGGAAAATTCGGTATCAGCGTCGGGCTTGATATCGGTAATAAATTTCAAATCGGCACGTTCCTGCATCAATGAAATCAGTTCTGCCTCATTTATAATCTCCTTGCGGGCCGTATTGATAAGGATACCTCCTTTTTTAAGTTTCCCTACCAGACCGGCATTAATACTTTGGCGGGTTTCAGGCGTAGCCGGAATATGCAGACTCACCACATCACAAGTTTCAAAAAGTTCATCCTGAGAAGAAACCGGAGTTACACCCTGCTGGGAAATAGCGTCAGCCGGACAATAGGCATCGTAGGCATAAACATCCATACCAAAGCCCTTGGCAACACGTGCAACATTACGTCCGACATTTCCAAAAGCCAACAGACCGATCTTCTTGCCCATCAATTCCGTTCCAGATGTTCCGTTATAAAAATTACGAACGGCATATACAAGCAATCCGAGTACCAATTCTGCAACTGCATTTGCATTCTGTCCCGGAGTATTCATCACTACAACATGATGTTCGGTCGCTGCTTGCAAATCCACATTATCGTAACCGGCACCTGCACGAACCACGATACGAAGTTCCTTTGCGGCATCCAATACATCGCGGTCTACTTTATCACTCCGGATAATCAAGGCTGCGGCATCCTTTACCGCATCCAACAATTGTTGCTTTTCCGTATATTTTTCCAGAATCTGGACATCAAATCCACCTGCTTGCGAAAAAACGTCCTGTATTTCTTTAATTGCTATAGGAGCAAAAGGTTTTTCGGTTGCTACTAATACTTTCATCATTAAATCTGTTTTGAAATATGAATAGAATCCTAAAAAAATAGTACACGTCTATCAGAAATTCATCCAGGCGTGTACTGTTTTTATTTTAATGTTTCGCTTCGAAATCCTGCATACACTGAATCAAAGCCTTAACGCCTTCAACAGTCATGGCATTGTAACAAGAAGCACGGAACCCACCTACTGAACGGTGTCCCTTGATACCGACCATGCCGCATTCCGTAGCATAAGCCATAAAGTCCGCTTCCAGTTCTTTATACTCGTCGTTCATCACGAAACAAATATTCATAAGCGAACGGTCTTCTTTAGCCACAGTTCCGCGGAATAATTTATTCCGATCTATTTCTGCATAAAGCAAACCGGCCCGTTCTTCCGCACGGCGAGCCATTTCCTGCACTCCACCCTGCTTCTTTATCCATTTCAAATTCTGCAACGCACTATAAATAGGTACGACAGGCGGTGTATTGAACATAGAACCCTTGTCGATGTGCGTACGATAATCGAGCATGGTAGGTATCGAACGGGAGACTTTTCCCAAAGCGTCGTCTTTTACAATAACAAATGTCACACCAGCCATAGAAAGATTCTTTTGGGCTCCTCCATATATCATCGCATACTTCGACACGTCTACAGGACGAGAAAAGATATCAGACGACATATCGGCAATCAAAGGAATCGGAGAATCTATATCCTCACGGATTTCGGTTCCGTATATTGTATTATTGGTTGTGATATGGAAATAATCGGCATCGGCAGGTATCGTATAACCCTTAGGAATATAAGTGTAAGTAGACTCGGCAGATGTTGCGACCTCTACCGTTTCTCCGAACCGCTTTGCCTCAGCCATTGCCTTCTTTGCCCATACACCCGTATTCAGGTATGCAGATTTTTTCTCCAGGAAATTATAGGGAACCATACAGAATTCCAGACTGGCACCACCTCCGAGGAACAGAATAGAATAACCATCAGGAATATTCAGAAGTTCTTTGAAAAGAGCTACAGCCTCATCTATAACAGGTTGGAAATCTTTTGAGCGATGGCTTATCTCCATCAAGGAAAGACCCGTTCCGTTAAAATCCAGACAAGCAGCAGCCGTAGCCTCGATGACCTCACGGGGAAGAATCGAAGGCCCCGCATTGAAATTATACTTTACCATAATCTTATTAGTTTTATTTTTGTATTAAAGTAACTATCATTGATTGATGGCGAAAATACAATTATATCCGATTCCGTCCAAATTATTATTCCGATTTTATTTCATAATTTCATAAATCGTTCTTTTTCCTTTAATTTTCTCATTTTGTATGTTCACAAGTATTTCGCGGGATTTCGTACGTCGGATAGCTACGTACGTATAATAGTCACGTATTTCTATCATTCCGATATCATCGATTCTCGCATTACCTTTTTTACAAATAAAACCGACAATATCCCCCTTACTTATCTTATCTTTTTTCCCCTTACCTATATATATAGTTATCCACTGAGGTTGGACGGGTTTTGTTTTTTTCGGATCAAAAGTACAAGGATCCAAAACAGACGCATCGACATAATCGGGACATGTTTCTTCAGCATGAAGAAGTAAATAAGAATTGCCCTTCGTTTCCCATCGGCTGCTACGTCCGATACGGTGTACATACGTATCTTTATTAATCGGTATATGGTAATGAACAACATTTGCCACTTCCGGAATATCCAATCCCCGCGACGACAAATCTGTAGACACTAAAATATTGTTTGAACCATTTCTAAACTTACCCAAAGCCCTTTCCCGTTCGTCTTGCTCCATGGCACCATGAAACGCCACGCAACAGAAATTCCGTTCTTTCAGATACTGATAAACCCGCATGACGCTTTCCCGGTAATTGACAAACACGATGGTCGGTTTTCCCTCGAACTGGAGCAACAAACGCCCCAACAACTGTATTTTATCCTTTTCGGAAGACATTACAACATACTGACTGATGTTCTCTGCTGCCCGATGCGCATGCAAGTAATCGATCCTCCTTATTCTCTTACCGTTCTCAACTCGCTTCCCCCTACATATAAAATCATTTATTTCCTCCGAGTCCGTCGCAGACGTAAAGACATTCTTCCGAATAGGAGGAAGCTCTTCCATGATAAAGGACATTTCCTTTCTAAAGCCCAGTTCCAGACACTTGTCAAATTCATCCACTATTAGATAATGTACATGCGCGAGACTGATATTTTGCTTTCTGATATGGTCGCACAAACGTCCGGGAGTAGCCACAAGCAACTGAGGTCTAATCTGCTTCATCATCCTGTGTTCCTCCATCGCCGGATGTCCACCGTAACAGCCCATCACCCGAAACGGCGTCTTCATGGACTGAAAAACTTGAACAATCTGTAAAGCTAGTTCACGCGTAGGCGACAATACGACCGCCTGAACACAATCATTCTGCCCATCCAAACATTCGGTAAGAGGCAGAAGATACGCCAAAGTCTTTCCGCTTCCGGTCGGAGAAAGAAGCACCAAATCTGTTCTTTCACCAAATACAGAAATCGTTTCTTTCTGCATTTCGCTCAAAGCTGTAATACCAAGAATTCCGGTTATTTCGTTTATATCCATTTTTATTATTTCAATCTAAAACAATCATAGCCATATTTAATAAGTCCGAACACAAGGAACCTACCCTCAAAAAACAAATGGACTAAAACCGTCAAAATCAGACGCTTAGTCCATTTATTCGTGATTCCGTTGGGATTCGAACCCAAGACCCACGCCTTAGAAGGGCGTTGCTCTAATCCAGCTGAGCTACGGAACCGCCTTAAAACGGGTGCAAAGGTACATCATTTCATCTGACAGACAAAATATTTCCACTGTTTTCCGTAAAAAATAAGACAAAGGCCCATTTTTTTGCGAAACAATACCGTTCATATAAAAAAAAGATGTACTTTTGCAGCCGTAAAGGAAAGTTGCCGGAGTGATCGAACGGGGCGGACTCGAAATCCGCTGTACGGCTTGTCCGTACCGGGGGTTTGAATCCCTCACTTTCCGCAAAATGTATCAGAGCAAAGATACCATTTACAACCTAATAGGAGATAGACATAGCCAACAGGCACGTTTATCTCCTATTTTCATATATATTGCCCAACACATCCGGACGGACACAAACTCCAAAAGCGCAATATCCGATATTCTGCCACGCATACACAATAAAAGACGAATCGACACGTATTAAATTATAATAGACTCAGAAAAACCCGAAAAATTCAATACATAACAAGATGGAAGGACAAAAGAATTATACCCGTGCATTGAGATGTATGGGACTCTTCGGCGGAGTCCAGGGACTCAACATTCTTTTGTCTGTCGTACGCAACAAAATTGCAGCCCAACTTATCGGAACAGTCGGATTCGGACTTGTAGACCTGTATAACCGTACCCTGGAACTTCTAAGCAATACGACCAATTTAGGGCTACCGTTCAGTTCGATACGGAAAATATCCGAATTTTACGGACAAGGCGACACCGTACGTTTACACGAGACCATCTTTGTCGTACGCATGTGGACGTTGCTGACGGCACTGGCAGGCTTGTTGTGTTGCCTTGCCTTCTCTCCACTTCTTAGCCTGTGGCTTTTCAACGATACGTCGCATGCCACCAACCTCTGCCTGCTCTCCCCCATCGTAGCATGCCTGACTTTCTGCGGAGGCGAAATGGCTATTCTGAAAGGTCTACGACAAGTCCGGCGTATCGCCACCATTTCGCTTTCGGGAGCCTTCGCAACCCTGTTCATTGTGATTCCCTGTTACTACGTCGGAGGCCGTGACGGAATCATCCCCGCACTACTGCTTTGCTCCCTCGCGCTGTTTGCCATCCAGTTCATCCACGGAAACAACGTACATCCCTGGAGCAGAATCTCGTTCAGCCCAGTCTTTCTAAAACGCGGCATCGACATGATTAAACTGGGCGGTGCATACACAATTGCCGGCATCACAACTACCGGAGCCGAAGTTTTTATCCGCACATTCATACACGACAGTGGATCCATAGCCGATGTCGGACTTTATGCCGC
This sequence comes from uncultured Prevotellaceae bacterium, assembly GCA_958404085.1. Classification (GTDB taxonomy): domain Bacteria; phylum Bacteroidota; class Bacteroidia; order Bacteroidales; family Bacteroidaceae; genus Alloprevotella. Next base: position 7,870 of record CATXZX010000055.1, read on the forward strand.
CGCCTTCACCCTGTGCGTCACCTATTCCCGTATCGTGTTTGTGGCTATGGACGCCGACTACTTTCCACGCCTGTCGGCATGCAATACAGACCGGCAGAAAACAAACAAGCTGATTAACGATCAGATTAATGTCTGTACCCTGTTGATGGCCCCGGCGCTCTGCCTGTTTCTAATCTTCCTTCCCCTCATTATCCGCATCCTCTACACCCAGGAATTCACTACTTCAGCCACCATGGCTATGTACGCTTCGCTTTACATCTTTTTTAAAGCCATGACGATGCCCATCGCTTATCTGTCTTTGGCCAAAGGCGATTCCGCCACCTATTTCTGGATGGAACTCATTTACGCGGTCTTTTTCATTCTTGCCGTTATCACAGGCTACTCGCTCTATGGCCTTACCTATAAACGGTTCGATGCTGGCCACGCATTCACCGTCGCCGTTGATT